>CAYTNI010000029.1:0-16147 GCA_964439115.1 uncultured Saprospiraceae bacterium | reverse complement strand
CATGGCAGTGTGTATTATTCTTCAGTGAAATCCAGTGACCTGTCAAAGGTTTCTTCGAGATTGGTAAAAGCCCAGGCAGCAATGCCGACAGAAAGAATACCCACGGCAATGGCGGCATAGTAAGCGCCCATGAAGCTGTTGAACCAGGTAAAGGCAATGGTTTGTGGAATGACAGAGGCCCGCAACAGGTTCAGGGACGACGTGGTGGCGGTTGCTCTCAGGTTGGTGCCGGTTTGTTCTGCCGCTAAGGTCAACAGCACAATGGTGTAGCCCGCGCTGATGCCCATGAGGAAGAACAGACTGTAATAAGTTTGCAGACTGTTTTTTCCAAATACAAAGTATAGGGCCAAAAAGCCGGCAAAAGTGCTCAAATAAAGGGCGATGGCGCGCTTTCTGCTCCGAAGGTACTGGCTCACCAGGCCACAGGTGAAATCGCCCAGCGTGAATCCTATAAAGAATATGAGAAATACGGTGCTTACCTTGGGTATTTCACTCATGCCCATGGCCTTGGCAATTTCCGGGGAAAAGGTCATGACCACCCCGTTGACAAACCAGCCCGGAAATCCCATCAGGATGATGCTGGCGTATTTGATAAATCGCTTTCCATCACTAAATAACATGCGGATGTCCCCCCTGGCAACCGGCGTTTCCCGCAGTTCATGGTAAAAGCCGGACTCTAGTAGTCCAATTCGCAGGAACAAGAGCACCATGCCCATAGCTCCGCCAAGCTGGTAGGTAAACTGCCAGGAGTAATTCCCGCCGATAAGCGCACCAAAGATGGCACCCAGCATCCCAAACGAACCGATAATGG
The DNA here is from genome assembly GCA_964439115.1 of uncultured Saprospiraceae bacterium. GTDB lineage: Bacteria > Bacteroidota > Bacteroidia > Chitinophagales > Saprospiraceae > UBA2329. Next base: position 15,336 of record CAYTNI010000029.1, on the reverse strand, counting down.
CCGGTCCCAACCCGCGGTATTTCTGTGGCAGAGACTCGGTGGTCAGGGTAATCGCGGCACCCAGCTCGCCTGCAAGCCCTACGCCTGCCAGAAAGCGCAATAGCAGATACGTTTCGTAGTTGGTGACGTAAGCACAGGCAAAAGTGGCTACACTATACATGAGAATAGAGCCAAAGAGTACGGTCAGCCTGCCGCGTTTGTCGCCAATGACACCCCACAGGAATCCGCCGCCCAGCATGCCTGCCATTTGCACGTTGAGCAGCCAGATGCCCTTGTTGAGCAAATCGCTTTCCGGTATTCCGATGGCTAACAGGCTGGATTGCCGCAGTACGCTTACGATGATGATATCGTACAAATCCACAAAAAAGCCCAGGGAAGAGGCTACAACGGCAAGGATAGCGCTTTTCTGAAGGGTGCCGGGTGATTTCATAGTCAACAGGTTATGAAAGTGTGGCGGGGTCTGTAATTTCTCCGAAAAGTGCCGAGGCGGCCACAGTAGCGGGTGCGGCCAGGAAAATAGCCGCATTCGGATTGCCCATTCGGCCTCTGAAGTTTCTGTTGGCGGCTGAAATGACCGTTTCCCCATCACCGGGTACGCCTTCATGGGTGCCCACACAAGGTCCGCAGCCCGGATTGATTAGCGTAGCCCCTGATGCTACGAGCGTATGTGCGGTGCCGTCGAGCATGGCCTCAAGGAGCACCTTGCGCGAAGCGGGTGCTATGATGAAGCGCACCCCCGGGTAGATTTTTTTGTCTTTCAACACCTCTGCAGCGGCGTGCAGGTCTTCAAGTCGCCCGTTACCACAGGTGCCGATGAACGCATATTGAATTTTCACGCCCAGGTGCTTGTCAATATCCATCACCTTGTCGGGGGATTCGGGAGCCGCAATTTGGGGGCGCAATTTACCGACGTCAAAAGTAAAAGTTTTTAGATAGGTGGCGTCATCATCAGGCGTTACAGGGTCAAAGGGGTAGGGAAGTTGTAGTCCTGCCGGATGCACAAAGCCGGTTTTGGCGCCCATTTCTGCCAGCATGTTGGCCACACACATCCGGCCGGCGAGGTCCATGCCTTCAAAGGTATCGCCCTGGAACTCTACCGAGAGATAAGTGGCGCCTGATATTCCCAACTGACCGGTTAGAAACAGCACCAGATCCTTGGGGTGAACACCCGGCGCCAGCACACCGCGGCACACAATGCGTATGGAGCCGGGCACTTTCAGCCATGTCTGACCGGTGAGCATGATGGCCCCAACATCCGTACTTCCCATCCCACAGGCAAAAGCATTCAGCGCGCCTCCGGTAGGCGTGTGGGAGTCGGCACCAACGAACAGATACCCCGGTTGAATATGTTGGTGTTCCATCAGTACCTGGTGGCATATTCCCTCGCCAATATCATAAAGCGGGAAGCCCTGCTCAGCAGCAAATTCGCGCATCATCCGGTGGAGGTTGGCAATGCGTTCGTTGGGCGCCGGCGCGGCATGGTCAATGATGAAGGTGCAGCGGCCGGGATCCCAAACTTTCTGGCCGCCCATTTCCTGAAAGGCCCGGATGGACATTGGGGCGGTGGTGTCGGTAGCCATCACCCCATCTACCGGAACAATGACGATGTCCTGTGCTGCCACCCGCTTTCCGGCCTTTCGGGAAATGATTTTTTCTGCTATGGTTTGTCCCATCAGATTAAGGTTGTTTCACCACTTAATAATAAAGGATACAGTAAGCCCGGCAACTTATTGCCCGTAGCCTTTTCGATTTCCAAACTGATAGAGGCCACTTTCGTGGGATCAATACCGGTATCCAGACCCATTTGTCGCAGCAGGTGTACGGTATCTTCCGTAGCAATATTGCCGGTGGCGCCGCGAATGAAAGGGCAACCGCCCAACCCGCCGAAAGCAGTATCAAACAGGCGCACCCCCGCCTCCAAGCCGGCACAGAGGTTGGCGTAACCTTTGTTTTCGGTATTGTGGAGGTGAAGCCCGACCAGTTTGCCTCCGGCCATCTGTACCACCCTGCTCATCACGCGCTTTATGGCCAAAGGATTCCCCATGCCGGTGCTGTCGGCCAGTACGAGTTCCTCTACACCAAGCTCAAGCATGTATGCTGCAAGTTCCAGTACCGAAGACTCGGCAACAGCGCCCTCATAGCGACAACCGAAGGCGCATTGGATGCCGCCGCGTACGACAATACCTTCGGTATGTGCCAGCCGAACCATTTCTGTTATGGCCATTTTAGCCGCCTGAAGATCCATCCCGGAATTTTTCAGGCTGTGGGTTGAACTCGCAGAAAGGGAAATGGCCAAATGCCTTGCGCCTGCTGCAACTGCACGCTCCACACCTTTTACATTTAACACTAAGGCGGAATACAGCACGTCTTCCCGCCGGGGCAACATGGGAAATAATACATCCGTATCTGCCATGGAGGGCACTTTCCCTGGATGTACAAAGGAGCCGACCTGGATGCGCCGAAGTCCCGCTGCAATAAGCTGATTGACCCATTGAAGCTTCTGCGCGGTGGAAAACACCTCCGGCAAGGTCTGCAGGCCGTCCCTCAAACCTTGCTCCTCCAACAAAATCTGCGCTTGCGCCATGACGGAATTATTTTGCTGCGAAAATAGATTTTTTTCTCAAAAATAGTTAATCTATTTAACTATTTTGTTACATTTGCACAAAACCTCTCTATCATGCGGGAACTAAGAATATTTCCAAAACACACCGGCATCTGGGAAGGCACTTACATGCGGATAGATGCTGCGGGTCAGGTTATCAATCATTGGAAGAGCCGCCTGACCATTAGGTTGTATGATGGCAACAAGTACCACCAGGCCAATCATTATATGTGGGACGACGGTCATGAGGAGTTGCACGACTTTGGGGTAAGTGAGTTTGATGAAACAGGCACCCTGATTTTTGACAGTCCACGCATCATCGGCCACGCCTGGGAAACCAGAGACAGCGTCTGTCTGATTTGGAGCTACAAAAACCGCCCCGGTTCCAAACTCTTCGAAATGATTGATCTCATCGGCGACGAAACCCACCGCGTGCGCAACTGGCGCTGGACGGAAGGAGACGAATTTCAGGGGCTCACCATGATCAACGAGCGCAAGGTGGCCACCCAGGAGCAAATTGATCCTCAATTTTGGGCAGAATTGCCTGAAAAGCGCTTCCGTGGACAAAGCCGCAGCGACACTTAAGCCAATTTCAGATGACCATTACAGAAAAAATTATGGCCCGCAACAGCGGGAGAGCCGAAGTAAAGCCCGGCGAATTGGTTTGGGTGGATATCCACACGGTGATGACCATGGATTACCTGGGCAAGCAGTGCTTCTCTGCCTTTGAAAGCCTCAGTCCGGAAGGCCGCCTCTTCGACAAGGAGCGCGTCATTTGTGTGAGTGACCACCTGGTGCCGCCCCCGACGCCACAGTTTGCCACCATGCTCAACGAGTGGCGCGAAATTGTCAAGCGCTACGACGTTCCTTACTTCTATGACCTCGGCCGGCAGGGTATTGCCCATCAGTTGATGGTAGAACAGGGACACGTGCTGCCCGGTAAAATTTCCATCGGTACAGACAGTCACGCCAATACCTACGGGGCGGTGGGCGCCGTGGGCAATGCCATCGGGGTGACCGATGCCGCAATTGCCATGGCCACCGGAAAGTGTTGGTTCAGGGTTCCGGAATCCGTCAAATTTGTCATAACCGGCACCTGGCAGCCCTGGGTCATGGCCAAGGATCTCAGTCTGCACATCATGGGTATGATGCATTGGAATGGCCACCTGATTTACAAGGCGCTTGAATTTTGCGGACCGGCCATCGAGGCCCTGGGTATTGCCGGCAGAATGACCCTCTGCAACATGACCGTGGACCTCGGTGCCAAGAATGGTATTATTGCTCCAGACCAGAAAACTAAGGAATTCCTGGCGCCGGTTCAAAAAGGGGATTGGGAAATGATTACCAGCGATGTAGATGCGCACTACGACGCCGTTTACGAGGTGGATGTGAGCAAGGTTGGCCCAACAGTCAGCCGGCCGGATAAACTGGATGATGTCGTGCCGGTGGAAGCCGTCAAAGGGGTGAAATTCAACAAGGCCTTTGTGGGTACCTGTACCAACGGGCGAACAGAGGACTTTGCCATCATGGCCGAAATCCTCAAAGACAAAAAAATCCACCGCGATGTCAATATGATCTGTATTCCTGCCAGCCAGGATGTTTATCTGGAATGTATCCGACAAGGGTATTTTGAAACGCTCGTCAGGGCCGGCGCGGCCATTGAAACGCCCAGTTGCGGTCCCTGTGCGGGCATCCACACCGGAGTGGCCGGAGATGGAGACATCGTACTCAGCGCAGGTAACCGCAACATGAAAGGGCGAATGGGCAGCCGCAACGCGCAAATTTATCTCACCAGCCCGGCTGTGGTGGCCGCCTCCTCTATCTTTGGCGTCATCACCGATCCCAGGGAACTGGATTAACTTACCCGCTCAATTGCACAAAATGAGTCAATCTGTAATAAAAGGAACATGCTGGGTAGCCAAAAACTATGTCATGAGCTACGATATGGTGCTCCAGCAGTTCTGGACCTCCCCCATTGACCCCGCAGAAAATGCGAAGTGGATCATGGCCGGAGTGGATGAGTCTTTTAACCGCGAAAATGGCTTCTCTGAAAAGGGATACACCTTCATCGTGGCCGGACACAACTTCGCCGGTGGCGGCAAAAGCATCGAGCACTGCATCACCGGCCTCATGGGCGCCGGCATCCAGGCAGTTTTTGCCACCTCCTTCGCCCGGCTCCAATTCCGAAACGCTATCAACTACGGGCTTCCCTTTGTGACTGCAAGGGACATGAACCTCTCCTGCGAAACCGGCGATGAGCTGGAATACGATGCTTCAACCGGTGTAGTGCTCAACCTGACCCGCGGCCTGCGCTTCGAATGCGTACCCGTGGCTCCTTTTGTAGCCGAGGTGGCCGCAGCCGGTGGATTGATGAACTTCGTACGCGAAAAAATCGCCAACGGCACCATTCACGAACTTCGATAAACCCGACACCGATGGTATTTAGTTCCATAAAACAACGACTCGCCCAGGGAGAGGTGCTTTACGGGGTCATTTCACCTACTACTGACCCAACCATCTGTGAATATCTCGCCCTTGCCGGGCTTGACTTTTATATGATGGACGGTGAGCACGGCCCTATTGATGCCGGCGATGCCATTTCCATGATTCGCGCCTGCGAAAATGCCGGTATTGCTCCTTGGGCCAGGGTGCGCAGTGTGGATGAAAAGCTGCTGCTGCAGTTTCTCGATGCTGGAATTTCCGGCGTCATGATGCCGAGTATCACCCGCATGGATCAGGTACATGCGCTTATTCAATATACCAAGTACCCGCCCGTCGGGAAACGCGGGCTGGGTCCTGTTCGTGCGGCGGATTACATGGCCGGCAAATTATCCCAACAGGCCTATATCGAGTTTGCCAATGAGCATACCCTGCTTTTCCCCCAAATGGAAGATATCGCCTGTATGGATATACTCGACGAAATGCTCTCCCTTCCGCAAATTGACGGCATCATTGTGGGGCCCCGTGACCTGGCCATGAGTATGGGTTTCTTTGACGGCCCCGGTCATCCGGAGGTGGCCGCCGTGATAGATGAGGTATTTGCCAAAACCCTCGCAGCCGGTAAAGTCCCTGGTACCGTAGCCGGCAATAAGGCACAGGCTGAAGATTTAATCAAACGCGGCGCGCGCATCCTGCTCAACTCAGTCCAGGGTCTGCTAGCCGCCGGAGTGAAATCATTTGTTTAATATGAAGATGATTAGGGCTGCGATATTTCTGGCTCTTGTATCAGGGCTCTGCGCTTGCCAAACACCACGGCCAGGCCTTCAAACCGCTTCGCCCATGCGCGCCATTGACTTGTTTAAGCAATACATCACCGGCGATTTTAACAACGAACGGCAACTGGCAGATGAAGTAGCCGCCGGCAAACAAGAGCACCCCCTCGCAATTCACGTGAATCGCGTAGCCGACCAACGCATTCTCGGCGCACCCCCGATTGACGGCTTCTGGCTGCTGGAGGAAAGCTATTACACCTGGCCGGGAAAGGAAACTACCCTCAAACCTTATCTTTTCCGCTTCGAGGCCATTGGTGATACCGCTGTCCTTTTAACCCCCTATACCTTGCCTTCGGAAATACCGGTGGCAGAAATACGCAACGACAATCCCGATTTCAGGCTTCAGTATTCCAAAATATCGCCCTCACCCACCTTCAAGCCGGCAGCATATTCCCTGCGCAACGGCAAATTTTACCTCCATGCCGTCAATGATTTGCCCGGAGGCATGCGATTCTCCCTCATCGAAACCCTCAGCGATAGTCGGCTGGAGGTGATGGAATTGCTGGAGAAAAACGGCGAGCGGATTACGCCTTACGCTACGCCCATTTTATACGATCGGGTATCCCGGCAATGATGCTTTTTTAAATGCACAGGGAAGTGATTTGGAAATTGGCAAAAAGTGTGGCTTGATGTATTGTTTTTTACAATAATTTCAATAATATGACGCTTATCGTTTTGTTCAATCTCAAAAATGATGCCGCAGCCCAGGACTACGAACACTGGGCCAACACCGTGGACGTTCCCACCGTAAAGCGCCTCGACAGCGTGGACGATTTTAAGGTGTATAAAATGGCCGGCCTGTTAGGCTCTGAGGTGCCCGCACCCTTCCAGTATGTGGAAATTATCGAAGTCAACGACCCGGAAATGCTCGGACAGGAAATAGCCTCTGAAACCATGCAGCGGGTAGCCGCAGAATTTCAAACCTTTGCCGACAATCCGGTATTCATGGTCGCAGGTCAAATTGCATGAAGTTAGGCATTGACATAGGCGGTACCTTTACCGATTTGGTGCTGTTGAACGAGCAGGACGGGCGCATGTATTTTGGAAAAACTCTGACGACCTATCCCGACCCGACCCTCGGCATCCTTCAGGGTATTGAGGATTTGCTTCAGTTCCACCATATTCCACTTTCGGCGGTTCATACCCTGGTGCATGGCACTACTTTGGTTACCAATGCCGTTATTGAGCGCAAAGGGGTAAGTACCGGCCTTATCACCACTGCCGGATTTGAGGATGTGCTGGAAATCGGCCGGGAGATGCGCTACGATATTTACGATGTGTTCATCGCCATGCCAAAGCCATTGGTGGAACGCCATCTCCGCAAGGGCGTGACTGAACGCATCTTCAAAAATGGCGACATACACCTCCCGCTTCAGGAGGAGGAGGTACGCCAAAAAGTGGATGAGCTGATGCAGGCCGGGGTACAAAGTATTGCCGTGGTGTTGCTGCACGCTTACGCCAATCCGCACCACGAACAAATTATTGGCCGCATTATCCGCGAATTATGCCCGCATATCACCGTTTCGCTGAGCAGTGAGGTGATGCCCGAAATTCGGGAATACGAACGCAGCTCCGCTACGGTGATGAACGCTTATGTGCAACCCGTTACCGACCATTACCTGTCGCGCCTGGAGGCTAAACTGACCGAATCGGGATTTCGAGGCATCATCCGGATTATGAACTCGGCCGGGCGCCTCACCACCCTCGACCACGCACGGAAGTTTCCCATTGAATTGCTGGAAAGCGGACCTGCCGGTGGCGCCATGGCGGGCGTGTTCATCGGTAAATCCATGGGCATGCCCGATATGTTGGCCTTTGACATGGGGGGCACCACCGCCAAAGCGGCCCTCATCAAGGATTACCGTCCGGAAATTACCAACCAGTTTGAGGCGGCCCGCGAAAAGCGATTCAAGAAAGGAAGCGGACTTCCGGTGCGCATTCCGGTGATTGATATGATTGAAATCGGTGCCGGCGGCGGTAGCCTGGCCTTTCTCAACCCGCTGGGATTGGTGAGTGTCGGCCCAGAGTCGGCTTCCTCTACGCCCGGCCCGGCCTGCTACGACCGCGGCGGGAAACTGCCCACCGTTACCGATGCCGACCTGGTGCTCGGTTATCTGAATGAGCATTACTTCCTTGGCGGCACCATGACGCTGAACCGGGAAAAGGCAGAGGAGGCCATTTATCAGGCTATTGCAAAGCCCCTGGGCATCAGTATTGCCGAAGCTGCATGGGGCATCCACCGCATCGTCAATGAAAATATGGCCAATGCCGCACGGGTGCACATCATCGAAAAAGGCTTTGACCCTCGCTTTTTTTCGATGCTCGCCTTCGGCGGCGCCGGACCGGTACACGCCTTTCACGTGGCTCGACTCCTCAAAAGCAGTCAGCTCATCATACCCGGTGGCGCCGGCGTCCTCAGCGCTCTCGGATTTCTGGTAAGCCCGGTAGCCACACAGGAAATCAGCAGCTTCCTGGGGCGTTTGGACCAGATGGATTGGGAAAGCCTCCACCAAAAGATTGACAGTATGCGCGAAAAGGCAAATGCTTTTCTCAGCCAGGCGGGTATCCCTGACGAGGCCATCCGCGAGGAACTGGTGGCCGATATGCGCTACCTCGGACAAGGCCATGAGATTGCCGTGCCTCTTCCCGATGGCAACCCCGGACGGCACAGCATCCCACAAATCGAAGAAAACTTTCGCAAAGAGTACCAACTCCGATATGGGCGCTCCATCAACCATATTCCACTCGAATCCGTCACATGGCGTTTGACGCTGCGAGGCCCGGAAACTCATCTGCAGCTTCACCAGACTACCCCCACGCAGTCAGGTAAAGCGTTGAAAGGTACCCGCGAGGTATTTTGGGGCCGCGATTATGAATCCACTCCGGTATATGACCGGTATGCCATGGAAATCGGGTGCGAATATCCAGGCCCCTGTATCATTGAAGAGTTTGAAAGCACTACGGTGGTCGGTAAGCACAGCACAGTGCGCATTGACCCCCTCCGGCATATCGTCATCACCCTGCAAACACCGACCGCATGAACTTCGATGCCATCACGCTCAGCGTACTCTGGAGTCGGTTGATTTCTATTGTAGATGAAGCCGGCACGACCCTCCAACGGACGGCTTTTTCGTCGGTGACGCGCGAGAGTGCTGATTTTGCCGTAGTACTCATGGATACGAAAGGGCAGAGTTTGGCCCAAAGCTCCGTGAGCGTGCCCTCCTTTTTGGGTGTGTTGCCTTTTTTGGTAAAAGCCCTGTTGAAAGACCATTTTCCTCACGATCAATGGCATCCGGGCGACGTGGTCATCACCAATGACCCTTGGCTTTGTGCCGGCCACAAACCGGATATTGGCATCGTTACCCCTATATTCGAGCTGGGTGCCGAATCCGGCCGGCTTATCGGATTTATCGGCTGCATTGCGCACAGTCCCGATATTGGCGGTGCCCTCTGGGGTGCCGGCGCCAAGGATTTTTATGAAGAAGGATTGTATATCCCACCGGTGAAACTCTACGATAAGGGAAAGGCCAATGATTTGTTGTTTCAAATCATCCGAACGAACGTTCGTGCGGCTGATCAGACCATTGGGGATATCCTTGCCCAGGTGGCAGCCAACGAGCAAGGTATCCGGGCTTTGCACCGAATGATGGAAGAAAACCAGCTCCTGGAAATTGACCCCCTCGGCGAACAGATTATTGCCGCTTCTGAAAGTGCCATGCGGGCCGCCATTGCGGCAGCGCCCGACGGCGTTTATCGCGCCACCTACCACGCTGATGGTGATGGGCTTAAGGAACCAGTAGTATTTGAATGTGCCCTTACCATTGCCGGGGATGAAATTAGCGTGGACTATACCGGCAGTTCTCCGGCGCATACGCTGGCGATCAATGCGGTATTAAACTATGTATTTGCTTATACCGCTTACCCGATCAAATGCGTTTTTAGTCCTGAGGTGCCCAACAACGAGGGTAGTTTTCGCCCCATACGGGTGTGGGCGCCGGAGGGGAGTCTGCTCAATGCCCGTAAACCTTCTCCTTTAGGTGCGCGCAACGTTACCGGCAATCTGCTGCACGGTCCGGTCATGATGGCGCTCAGCCAGGCGGTTCCAGACAAAGTTCAGGCCGATTGCGGAGCCGCAGTATGGGTGATGGTGCTGAGCGGCAGTCGGGTGGACGGCGGCGAGTTTGTCGAATATTTATTTCTCGCCGGCGGTTATGGCGGTCGAAAGGGAATGGCAGGGCCACCCACGCTTTGTTATCCCACGAATGTGGCCAATGTACCGATAGAGGTGTTTGAAAATGATGCCGATGTGCTGGTACTCGAAAAGCGTCTCCTTCCCGGCAGTGGTGGGGCAGGTGCATTTCCCGGCGGCGAAGGACAGCGATTTACGTACCGGAATATTGGCAAAAGCGCTATTCAAATCAGCAATGTTACAGAGAAGATAAACCACCGGGCCTATGGTTTATTCGGCGGTCAAGAGGGAAGTCCAGGGAGATTGTTTGTGCGCAGGCCCGACGGCAAGTTGCGCTTCACCCCGCCCAAGGGGCATGACAAGCTACTTCCCGGAGAGGAGCTGGTCATGGAATTGCCGGGTGGCGGTGGTTATGGGAAACCAGTAGAAGATTAATCAGCAAGTTGACACATAAATAAACAGCCATGAATTACCAGGTACCACCCGTACACAGCAAACTCAGGGAGCACGAGGTTTTCCCTGAATTTAGCCATGACGAGCGGGCGCGCTATAACTTTTTGGCCAACCTGAACCGCTTCGTCTCTACGGTGATTGCGCCCGGCAATAAAATTGCCTATGATCACCGGGTAGAACCGGCCTTCAAAGCAGCGCATGGCCGCAGTTTTCAAAGCCGCCAGGAAGTTGCAGCCGCCATGAGCCGCGACCCCTTGTACCAGACCTGGGCTGCGATTCGCAGGAGCACCATGGAAATGCGGCAACAAAACGGCAGGGCGGTAGTACTTCGGCAGGCCCGGCAGCTTGCAGAAAAAACATCTAAACAGCTCGTCAAATCGCGCAATTTATTACTCGATAAGTCGGTATCAGTGCCGCCTTATCTCCGGCATGTGGACAATCACCTCATGCCTGGAAGTTATCATACCGAATTGTTTGAAGGCGATGTGAGCAATGCCGCCAATTACGACAGTGGATTGTTTGTCACTTCAGGCGGTATGCTGGGCAGTCTTACTGATGGAGGCGGCAAAGCCATTGCCTCCTGGGTGAAGGCCTCCTGGCCGGAATTCAAGCCGCGCAGGATTCTGGATATCGGCTGCGGGCTTGGGCACAATACCCTTCCACTGGCAGAGGCTTATCCTGATGCAGAAGTAATTGCCATTGACACAGGAGTGCCCATGCTGCGCTACGGAGCGGCAAGAGCGAATGCGCTGGGTGTTTCCAATGTCACTTTCCTCCAGATGAACGCGGAGGATATGGCCTCTTTCGCGGATGAAAGTTTTGACTGGGTACAGACCACCATGTTTCTTCACGAGACAGGAGGTAAGGCCATTCATCGCATTTTTTCGGAAATACGGCGCGTATTGGCTCCCGGAGGCTTAAATCTGCATATCGAGCAGCCCCAATATACGCCGGAAATGAGTTATTACGAACAGTTTATGCGCGACTGGGACGCTTACTACAATGCAGAGCCTTACTGGGGGCACATGCACGATCTGCAACCGGAAGACCTGATGGAAGCTGCCGGCATCCCCCGAAGTGAATTCATGCAGGTAGGCGTAAGGGCGGTCAATGACCTTGACGAGCAGAAAAAGGATCTCAAGGTGCAGGAAGACTTTGGCAGAACGCCTGTGTGGAATGTATTTGGCGGTTGGAAACCCGCCTGATCCTTCATTTTGATGATTAAAAAAGACCAATTATGCCAGTAATCCAACCCGACGACCCTCGCTATTCCGATGGCCGTATCAAGGCAGAGGATTTTCGCACCGATGCCATTGACGATGTGCGTATGGCCGGAGACAAATCCAAGGGGGGGCGCCCCTATTTTTTCGACGATCCCGCCGTAGAGCGGGTACTCAACATCACTATGGCGGTGGCCACGGAAGTTGCAGTACTTCGCGAGCGTCTGGATACCATCGAACGCCTGCTGGAGTCGGGCGGACAGCTATCCAGAGCAGATATTGAGGCTTTCCGACCCAGTGATGAGGTAGCAGATGAGCGTCAACTCTGGCATGCCCGATATGTGGCCCGGATCCTGCGCATTGTTCAGCAGGAGCTGGATGCAGTGGCAAAGCCGGAAAACAATACGCCCATGCAACAAATTGCAGACGAAATCAATGAAATGTGATGAGTGGGCAATCTTTTTTAGACAAATTCTTTCAGGCCATCATAGACAAGCGCGAAGAGGATATTCGCCTTTCCTACTGGCCCGGGGATGAGACCTATGTCATCCTGGAGGGGCCCCGGCTCGCCACTCTGGGATTTGCCAAAATTTCAGAAGGCTGGATGGATTTCTGCAAGAGCAAAATTTATCTTGACCGGGTGGAATGGCTGGAAGGGCCAATGGAATTTCCATTCGAGGGTAGCGTGACCCTCGCGGGAGTCATTCGGTTGGTTGGCGGGATTGATGGAGGGGAGCCTTTTGACCAAACCTTTAGGGCCACTTTTCTTTTGCGCGACTCCGTGTGGGGATGGAAAATTCTTCATGAGCATGTCTCCGGTGCTTTAACCGATCCTTACGGTATCGGAGATTGGAAACGACAAAACTCTTAGGTAAAATACCTGGCAAGATGAAATACCTGCTTTCCCTATTACTCTGTTGCGGCGCGCTGGTATCCGGTGCGCAAAAAATTCCTGACACCGGCATCTCCGGATTGTATGAAGTGGTGCAGGCGGTGGACGATTTACCTTATGCCATAGCCTACTGGGCAGAATTTGGTTTTGTGCCTGTGGACAGCGCCATGTTGAGTGCGGAACAAGCCAAAGCATTGTATGGGGTCGCTTCTGCCTGTAAGAGCTATCGCCTGCAAAACGGCGAGGTGGATAGCCATGGACTTCTGCGATTGCTCAAATGGGAAAAAGCCCTGGGCCCAGGCATCGGCTACAGTCAGCCGGAGACTATCGGCTCCCGTATGGCGGTGATGAAAACTGCCGACATCATGCGTTTGTACGATGTCTATACCTTTTTGCGGGAGCAGAAAAAGCCCTGGTTGCCCACGGAGCCCATTACCGACGATCTATTCGGGTTGAACAAGGGCGACAGGGATTTTCTTAAGCGACCCGTTTTGGTGAGGGAAAATGCCGTGTATGGGGAGTTTTTCAATCACGTCTTTTTTCAGCGATACGGCTATGAAATTCCCGGGTACGGTACTATTCATCCGGATACACCCTTAAAAACCAGTGAATTTACCCATCATGACTTCATCATTCCCGGCAGCGACATGGAAGCCTTGCGCTACCTGTCGGAGGTGCTGGGGTTCAAGCCCGAGGGAGCGCCTCAGGTAAATGGCGACTGGCAGAAGGGGCCGCAACGCGTATTTATGATGCCTGACGGTTACACCCATTTGTATCAGGGCTTTGTATCGCCCAACAACATTTGCGGAAAGCTGAAATTTTTTGTGCCCCTTGCACCCAAACCCGACCGAAGCGCCCACCAGCGGATGGGGGAGTTAGGCATTACCATGCATAGTTTATATGCTGCCGATATATCCGCATTGCACAAGTCTGCCGGGGCTTGGAGCGGGTTAACGGTATCCGCCATCCGGCCTAATGAGTTTGGGGAGCGCAGTTTCACCCTCCTCGATTCAGTTGGCGTACTGTGGCAAATCATCGAGAAATCCGGCACGCGCCATAAGCCCGTTTCGGCGGTGAATTTTATTTTTACCAATAACTAATTCAAAACGAACGTATTGTCATGAAAAAGATACATTTCCTGTTCCTGTTTTCGCTGATGCTGGCGCTGTGGTCATGTGGTACGCCTTCTTCGCTCGAAAAGCCCGCTGTGGGTAAGGCATCCACCCCGAAGCTCAATCTGAGCAAGCCTTCCGACAATCTGAAAGCATTTGTCAAGATGCGCGCATCTTTGGATACCAATGAAGTGACCGTTTTTTATTGGACGGGGCGCATTTACAGCTACATTCCCGGGGAGCGCGCGCAACCCCTTTTTGATATGGAGGCCATGAATATAGCGCGCATCCGGCAGGTGGGCGACGACTATCAGATGCTGACCCGCGAGGCCGGGGTTTATCGCGATGTGCGCAGCGGCGAGATACTGGAGCGATGGTACAACCCGTTTATTAAGGATACTGTCGAGGTCGTACAAGTGTGGAATGACCCTGTCAATCAGACTTTTGCCCTCAAGGGTCGCTTTGGCGACTGGGGTGTGCCCTACACCGAGTTGGGCGATGGCCGTGTCAGTATGTTCTCTGACATTTTTCTGTTGTATCCTTCTCCGTTGCCCAAGGCTGAGTTTCCGGAGAACTCCCGTTCCGACCAGTATCAGGCGGCGGAACTTTTCCAGTTTTTCATGGATAAGGAGACCCTGCTCGACCCGACTACCAGCAACATTTACGCTGAAGTAGGCTGGACGCGCTTTTCCGATTTTTTGCCATGGATGCGCATGGGGGAACGCCCCGGCTACTTAGTGTATCAGTGTCGCGGGTACAAGGCGACGGGTGGGTTGGAAAACGTGCCGGAGGATTTTAGAAATTACCTGCTCAGCCGTTTTCCGGAGTATGCTGCGCCGCCGGATGAGTACAAGACGCCGAACATGACCAGTTGGAAGTATTTACGGCAGTTGATGGAGCGGTAGGGGGTGGTTTTTGTCGTGCGAGAGCTGCGGGTTGATTTTATTGGCGCCAATTTTAAAACAAATCATGTTAAAATTGTTGAATTATTAACATGATATCTTTGATTTCCGTATTTTTGTTTTCTAAATACGGACTGATGGCGTTACAGGATAAATATATCAACCCGTTTACGGATTTTGGATTTAAGAAACTGTTTGGTTCGGAACCGAACAAAGACCTTCTGATTGATTTTTTGAATCAGGTATTGCCCGGGAAACACAAAATCCAGGAACTCACATACTGGCAAACAGAACGACTTGGCAACTCAGAGGCGGATCGCAAGGCCATCTTTGACCTGTACTGCGTAGGAGCGAACGGCGAGCGCTTCATCGTTGAAATGCAGAAATCCAAGCAGAATTTTTTTAAAGACCGGAGTGTATTCTATTCGTCCTTTCCCATTCAGGAACAATCGAAGAAGGGCAACTGGAATTACCAGTTGTCAGCGGTGTATCTGGTAAGCATTCTCGACTTTACATTTTCGGAGGATGAAGGGGAGAAGATAGTGCGGCACGAGGTGCAATTGAAAGACCATAATTGCCAGGTTTTTTACGACAAGTTGACCTATATATATCTTGAAATGCCCAATTTCAACAAGTCAGAAGACGAACTGAAAACGAATTTTGACAAGTGGATGTATGTACTGCAACAATTGCC
>CAYTNI010000028.1:0-16228 GCA_964439115.1 uncultured Saprospiraceae bacterium | reverse complement strand
GCACAAAGACTGCATGCAGCGTCTCTACTGCGCAAAACACCGCCTCTGCGTCTTTGCGTTTCTGCGAGAAATTAAAAAATCCCGGCACCCTCTGCGTGCACAAAGACTGCATGCAGCGTCTCTACTGCGCAAAACACCGCCTCTGCGTCTTTGCGTTTCTGCGAGAAATTAAAAAATCCCGGCACCCTCTGCGTGCACAAAGACTGCATGCAGCGTCTCTACTGCGCAAAACACCGCCTCTGCGTCTTTACGTCCCCGCGAAAAATTAAAAAATCCCTGCACCTCCCCCCTGCGTGAAATAACCCTGCACCTTTGCACCAGATAAACCCTACCTTTGCCCAAAACCATGCAATTTCCCATGAAAGGGTATCCTCTCCGACGCATGCTCCTCGCCGGTGCCGTGCTCCTGCTCCTCGCCGCCGGCTTCTGGCTCGGCCGCAGTGTATATCGGCAGCGCGAAAATACGCGCACCAAAGAACAGGCCACCGTGCTGCTCGAACGCATCGAACGCGTCTCCAAACTCATCACCGTAGAAGGATATTTTTCTGAGATCTACGACTACAAAAACTACTGGCAGTACGACTGGGGCCCATTCACCAAAAAAGCCCTCCTGCGCGTCAAAGCCAAAGTCTCCGTCGGCTACGACCTCTCCGGCATCAAAGTAGAAACCCTGCCCGACCAAAAATTGGTGCGCATCAGCCAACTGCCCGACCCGAAAATCCTCTCCATTGACCACGAACTGGATTACTACGACATCTCCGAAGGGGTCTTCAACAGCTTCACCGAGGCAGATTACAACACCATCAACCGCAACGCCAAAAAGATGATTGAAACCCAGGCCCTAAAAAGCGACCTCATGCTCATGGCCGAAGAACAGGCCGGCGAAGCGCTCGACCTCATGCGCATCGTGGTGGAAAGCGCCGGCTGGAAAATGGAGTTCACACCAAAGGATGCCCCCAGGGAAACCAACAGCACCAACGAGCGGTAACCCAACTACACACGCAATTTCAAAACCCACCCAAATAGCCCAGGTGTAACTTCGGCGCGCTGAAATCCAGCGGGATGCCCTCCCGCGTGCCCAGCGCTATGCTCAATCCCAGCAGGCCGGCCTTGGTGTCTAAGGCGATGCCCGCTCCAAATCCATAGGGATAAAAAGGCTTGCCATCGCCCGCGTTCCTATCCTGCAACCTGCCGGCATCGAAAAAGGCAAAAAAGTACGAGTTGCGGGAAGCAAGGATGCGGTACTCCGCCGTGGCCACCGCATAGTTGTTGACAAAGAAAAACTCTTCGTCGAAGCCCCGCAGCAGCCTGTTGCCGCCGATGCGAAACTGCTCGTTGCGGAAGAGTGGGGTGCTCGACCAGAGGAAGGAGCTGTTCAAAGCAAGTCTCAGCGCCGATACGCGGCCAAGCGGAAAAAAGCGCTCCGCGTGCAGGTTCAGGCGGTACTGCGCCGAGCGGAGGGTAAGCGAATCGTACAATCCGCCAAGGCCGAGGGCTTCAATGCGCGAGTTGGGGAGGATGCGCTTGATGCCGGCCGAGCCGTTGAGGGTGCCCCGCCAGCCGCGGCGCGGGTTGGGCAGATAGTCCAGATTTTGATAGGAAGCTTCCATGCCGAAGGCATTGACCGACACATCGAGCTGGGGCGGCAGTCGCTGGGTGGCGAGGATGGAAGCGGTGTTGATGCCGGTGAGCCGCGAGCTTCGGTTTTCCCAGAATCCCTTCCAGTGCAGGCCGTTGTCGAGGCGGATGCCGGCGCCGATATGGTATTCCATATTGAGGAAAACCGTGTCGCGCCGGTAAAGCGACATGCGGGTATCGGTATGAAAGGGGAGTTGTAGTATGTAGGGATAGCTCAGCGACAAGCCAAGCTGCTGGGTTTCAGGCCTCAGTCGCTCGAAAGTGGCGGTAAATCGTTCGCCCCTGCCCAACTGGTTCTGAAAGTCGGCAAACAGCTTGCCGGTGATGAGCATACGGTTGGTCTGGTTGCTGTTGGGCAGCACACCGATGAGAAAATCAAAGCGGCCGGCCTTTTGCGCGTCGAGGAACAGGGTGATGTCGGCTTCGCCGCCGGGGCGAATCAACACTTCCGGGGCTTTGGTGGCGCTGGCGAAAGGCAATTCCCGGAGGCGTGCCTCCATGCGCTGCACGCGCCCGCTGTGGAAGGGTTTTTCCTGCTGAATGCCCAGGAACTGCCTCAAATAAGCAGGAGCCAGCTTGAGATTGCCCTCCACCTTCAAGTCTCCAAACCGGACTATCGGACCGGTGTCGGTGGCAATCCGCGCTGCCAGCCGTTTGCCTGTTACCTCGATATCACTCAGATAAACGGAAGCCAGGGGATATCCACTATTTTCAAGGGATCTGAGCAGTCGCTCCTGGAGGCGGCGCCATTCCGCCCAGCGGAGGTCTTTGCGTTCATAAGTGCCGGGTCGGTATCGCGAGTCGCGGAGCTGTTGTTCGGGGAAGGTACCCGCTTTCAGGTGGAGCCAGCGCCATGGCTTTCCTATGCTCAGCCAGGCATGCATCGCGTTGCTGTCGGTGCGCATGGAATCCAGGGTACATTCGAGATAGCCGCGGCCGTGCAGCACGCCGATGATGCGATCGAGTTCACGGGTAGCCGCACTGCTGTCGGCAAAAGGCTTGCGGGATGCGTACACCCGTTTCAGGATGCCGATTTCGCTTTTTACGGTGTGAATTTTAAGGTCGGTCGGCGTCTGAGCGGCGGCGGTCAGCCATCCAAATATTCCCAAAACGGGCAAAAAACCGATAAGGCGCGACATGCTCACTAAAGTAAAACGGAAAATATCGTTTCCAAGGTATAAAAGCTTGCTTATTTAAGCGTGCGCAGTTTGTGGAGCGCCAGTGCGATAAACTCGGGGTTATGGCTCTCCAGCAGGACTTCTTCGAGGACAATCAGCTCGAGAAAGAAGTTTTCGGGACTGAAATTTTGCAGGAATGCATCGCTCAGGTAAAAGCCGAGGTCGTCAAAAGGGGCACAGCGCAGCATTTTGAACTGTTGATCGCGCACATCGTACACCACTACGACATATCCGCTGTGTCTCGGGGGGGCGGCGCAGAGCAGAAAGACGGGGTATTCCAGATAATTGCCGGGCCAGAAGCCGAAGATATTGGCTTCAAAGAGCGGGTAGTGCATGTATCTGCTGGGCAGACGGGTATTGCGAAGCAACTGGTGGAGGGCCATGAGCTTGTTTTCCATGGTCTTCAGAGGCGTCTCCTGCTGGGAGAGGTTGCTCCAGGGTAGCCAGGAATCAGAGCCGAGGTCGAAGTATTCCACGTCGCCGATGCGCAGCTTGTAGTCGAAGCGGTGATAGCCGGGCACCACATATCCGGGGTAGAACCAATTCATGCCGAGGTAACGGCAGAACTGAATTTCTTCAAGCATAGTGTAGAGGCCGAGGGAGTGCGCGCTGTAGCCTGGATGATAAAAACCCAGGATGCTGGCGCCGCCGGTTTTGCCCAGGTCGAAAAAGCTGCACGCCACGAGCTTCTTGCCGTCGCGCACCGTAACCTGCATGGTTCGGTAGAGGTTTTGGTTGCCGCCATCGAGCAGGGAATCGCGCAGGGTAGGGGAGAGGATGCCCGGGAAGGACTCGCGGTAAAGCTCGTAGAGTTTTTCCTGTTCGTGGGTGATGAAGGCCGGTCCGACAGTCGTTTGAAAATGGGTGCTGTTGCGTCGGATGATTTTCCGCAGGCTTTTGCTGAACTGATAACCCTCCAGGGGGAGCCGCACCCATAAGGCCGAATAGAACATATTGCCAAAGCAGAGGAAATGCGTGGTAAAGATAGTTTGCCCCATCCGGTACCAGCCTTTGGCCAGGTATTGGTCCAGCTCTTCGGGAGAAAGTCTTTCCGGATGTTGTTTTTCTGCAAACATGGCCATGGGTAAATCGGCAATAGGGTGCAAAGTTGACATTTCCCCGCGAATTTTTAAAAACTTTATGTGCACGACGTCCGTCTGCTTATTTTGTGGAGCAATTTTACAGGATGAAAGCATATCACCTCGAGGAAGCGGTAGCCCATGCCGGGCTGGTGGAGGAGCTGGAACTGAGCCGGGTTTCTTACTCCGCCCTGGAACGGACGCTTCCCCGGCTCCCTGCGCTGCGTCGCCTGAGCCTTCGGAAGAGCAAGCTGGAGCGGTTGCCTGCGGCACTTTTTTCCTGCACGGCACTATCCTGGCTGGCCCTCGAACAGGTACGGCTCAAGCAGCTTCCCGAGGCCATCGGACAATTGCAGCAGCTCCACACCCTCTCTTTGGTGAAAAACCAACTTGAAACGCTTCCGGCGTCGCTTGCCGATTGTATAAATCTCCGCATTCTTCGCCTTTCCAACAATCAGCTCGGTCACTGGCCGGAACTTACCGCCCGGCTTCCCTGGCTCGCCGAGCTCGACCTGGCACACAACTGCATCACTACACTGCCCGAAATATTGCCGTCCTGCAAGGCCCTGCGCCTGCTGGACCTGCGCGAGAACGGTCTGACCGCCCTTCCGGAAGCGGCGCCTTTCCCCGCGCTGGAAACCCTGCTGCTTGGCGGTAATCAACTGACCGAAATTCCGATCTCCTGGTTGCAATTGCCCCGACTGCGCCGCTTAGACCTCTCCGGCAATCCCATCCACCGGCTTCCTCCGCTACCGGCCGGACTGCGCTGGATCAACCTGCGGCACTGCGCCCCGGAGGGTATCCCGGAGGCGTTTTTGGGTATGGAAAACCTGCAGGGAGCCCCCGGCATCCCGGCAGCTCTGGAAAAGAAACTCCGCGACTTCCTGGCCTTCGCCTTGCGATCCGCCTTGCCTGATACCTGGAGAAGCCCGTTTTTTCAGGCCTTTTGCGGCGAGACCTCCGCCATTGCCGGCTTTTCGCCCCGTGAGCTGCTGCCTTTTCTGGGTGCTGCCCGCGGCAACTTCCGGGAACTGCTGCACCGCCAAATCAAAAGTGAAAAATATCCGCCACGAGGGTCAACAGTGGCCGTGGTGGGCAAAGCTGAAGGTCTTTACGGCGACTGGCGCAAAATGCTCAGTGAGGCCTCAGATATCAGGTGGGTGTCGCCCGAAGCTGCGGAGTGGCTTGCATTGGGGCGTGCTCCTTTTCATATTCCTGCTTCGCTACGAGCCGATGTACGTGTGGCCGACCTTGGTGCGTGGTGGTACAGCCTGCAGTCCGAGACCAGGGCCTCTCCGCCCAATCCGGAGCCGCTGCGGCGCCTGCTGTTGTCGGCAGATGCCGGCAACCTCGCACTGGCTGCCCGGCTGATGCAGGCGAGCACCATACCCGACGAGCTTTGCACGGAAGTGTTGTACGCCTGGCTGACCGCGCCAGATCCCGATGTCCGGCGGCTTTTTCGCCAGCAATTGGAGCGCAGTCTGGCACCGGAACAAAAAAAGGTGCTTCGCCTGCCCTGGAATGCGCAGCTTCGCCAACATTCAAATTTCAAACCATGGGCCATAAAAGTGCTTGAAAATACCGTTTTCAGCGGGCCCCGGTTGCTGGAACTGTGGGAACAGCGGGAAAAGTCGGACAAGATTTCCTGAATTCCTTACCTTTGACCCAAAACCCGCTTGCGGCAAGAAGTTTATGCTGGTCATTTTTCCCGGTATCAGAAATTTCCTTTTCTTCATACATCCCGTATTCCGGATAACCGGCCGCATTCGAGGTCGTCGTACCTGCATGAGCTTTCGGGCAGGACCCGCAATTTGGGCTTATTTTGAACTACAACTGTTGAACACATGATTATCATTACCGGAGCTGTCGGATTTATTGGATCCTGTATGGCGCGCAGACTGTTAGACGAAGGGCTGAAGCAGTTGGTGCTCAGTGATGATTTTAGCCGTCCTGACAAAAATCGAAACGTTGCCGGTAAGCCCTGTATCGCCACCGTGCATCGCGAACAACTGCCGGCATGGATGGAGCGCTTCGGCAAGTCGGCGGAGGTCGTCTTTCACCTGGGCGCCCGCACGGATACCACGGAGATGGACAGCACCATTTTTGACCATCTGAACCTGGAATATTCCAAGAAAATATGGGACTTATGTACCCGCCACCAGATTCCGCTGATTTACGCTTCCTCTGCGGCTACTTATGGCCTTGGCGAACACGGTTACAAGGATGATCACCACCTTGTTTCCCAATTGCAGCCGCTCAATCCCTACGGGAAGTCCAAAAACGACTTTGATTACTGGGTGTTGCAGCAAAAGGAAACCCCGCCATTCTGGGCAGGTTTGAAGTTTTTCAACGTCTATGGCCCCAACGAGTACCACAAGGGGCGCATGGCATCGGTGGTATTTCACACGGTGCGGCAAATCAAGGCTACCGGTGGCATGAAGCTGTTCCGGTCGCACCGTCCCGACTTCGCCGATGGCATGCAGTCGCGGGATTTTATTTATGTAAAAGATGTGGTGGAGATGTGTCTGTGGCTTTGGAAATCTCAACCCGCATCCGGGTTGTACAACATCGGTACCGGTCAAGCGAGACCCTTTTTGGACCTTGCCACTGCGACGTTCCACGCCATGGGACTCAAGCCGGAGATTTCTTTTATAGATACGCCCGAGGATATTCGGGACACTTATCAATACTTTACCGAAGCCGACATGCACAAGCTGCGGGAGGCCGGATACGCGCTGCCGACTTATAGCCTGGAGGCCGGCATCGAGGATTACGTACAAAAATATCTCCTTGAAGAGGCCATCTGGTGAAGAAAAAAATGAAACCGAATAATCGCAGGATTGTTAGTATGGTGACCATCATACAAAAGACTATTCAATGATAGCACCATCAGGTATCCGAACCATTCTGGAAGATGCACATTTATCGGTTGCCATGCGCCAAATTGCCCGCAAAGTAACTGAAGGCGAGCGGATTACGCCGGAAGAGGGCATCCTGCTTTACGAGGAGGGTACACTGAGTTTTCTGGGCGCATTAGCCAATCACATCCGGGAGCGGCGCCATGGGGACAACACCTTTTTTAACCGCAATTTCCATATTGAGCCTACCAATTTGTGTGTGTATGACTGCAAATTCTGCTCTTATTCCCGACTAATCAAGCAGCGCAGCGATGTTTCCGCATGGGAATACACCATGGACGATATGATGGACATCGTCAGAAAGTACGACGGGCAACCCGTCACGGAAGTGCATATCGTAGGGGGGGTATTACCGCAGTACGATCTTCCGTTTTACCTGGAATTTTTCCGCAAAATCAAGGCGCACCGGCCCGACTTGCACGTCAAGGCACTTACGCCGGTGGAATATCACTATATTTTCAAAAAGGCAAAGGTCAGCTATGAAGACGGCATGCGCATGGTGATGGAAGCCGGCTGCGACAGTCTGCCCGGCGGCGGTGCCGAGATTTTTCACCCAGAAATTCGCGAACAGATTGCCGCCGACAAATGCACGGGCGAGCAATGGTTGCGCATTCACGAAATATGGCATGGCCTTGATCGCCGCTCCAACGCCACTATGCTTTACGGCCATATTGAGCGTTATGAGCACCGCATAGACCATCTGGAGCAACTGCGGCAGTTGCAGGACAGGACCGGCGGTTTTCAGACTTTTATCCCCTTGAAATTCCGCAATCAGGACAACCAGATGAGTGATGTGCCGGAGTCCACACCTGTGGAGGACCTCCGCAACTACGCCATCGCCCGCATTTACCTCGACAATTTTGACCATATAAAGGCTTACTGGCCGATGATTGGCCGCGAAATGGCGCAGCTCTCCCTGTCTTTTGGGGTGGACGATATAGATGGCACCATTGACGACACCACCAAGATATATTCCATGGCCGGTTCAGAGGAGCAAACACCGGCCTTGAGTACGCGGGAGTTGGTACAGCTCATTCGTGCAGTCGGGCGTCGTCCGATTGAACGCGATACATTGTACAACGTCGTGGAAGACTATGCTGATCATGTTTTCCCGGAGGACCAGGAATTCAAGGGATATCTGGCCCTGCCGGTGATATCATCCTGATGCCGCCAAAAAAACCAAATGAAAAAAACAGGTATTGTAGCTGTCAGTTACCTCAACACCAAGCCGTTGTTGTATGGTTTGCTGAGGAGCGAACTTGCGGGGCGCATTGCCCTGGATTTGCAGATACCCTCCGAGTGTGCGAGGCGTTTGAAATCGGGGGAGGCCGAAATAGGCCTCGTGCCTGTAGCAATTATTCCAGAACTGCGGCAACCGCACATCATTTCGGAATATTGCATCGGTACCAAGGGGACGGTGCGCACCGTGTGCCTGTTCAGCGAGGTGCCGCTCGAGGAGGTCAACACCGTGCTATTGGATTACCATTCAAGAACATCGGTAGAGCTGACCAAAATCCTGCTGAGAGATTACTGGGGTTTGTCACCGGAAGTACAGCCGGCCCGGCCCGGATTTGAAAGCGAGATTGGTGGCCGCACGGCGGGATTGGTTATTGGCGACCGCGCCATCGAGCTGGAGTCGCGTTTCCCTTATATTTATGATTTGGGAGAGGCGTGGCTTGTACATACCGGCCTTCCCTTTGTATTTGCTGCCTGGGTAAGCGAGGGGCCGGTATCCGGGGAATTTTTGCACGCTTTCAATGAAGCGATGGAAGCCGGGTTGAGGGCGCTTCCCGATTTGAAATACCTGTTGCCCTCCCCGGTGGAGGGATTTGATTTGCACGAATATTACACCCAAAACATCAGCTATGAGCTAGATGCACCCAAGCGGATGGCACTGGAGCGATTTTTGAGGGAAATCGGCATGGAGCGGATGCCGGTATTTGATATTCAGGCATCTGCGGCGATGGGTTGACCCATTTATCCACCCTATATTTTCACATTGGATTTGCGCCACTCGGAGGGCGAAATGCCAAAGTGTTTTTTGAAGCAGTTGGAAAAGTGAGAATACTCTTTAAATCCAACGCTGAAAGCTACTTCTTTGGTAATTAGCTGCGGGTGTTGTTCCATAATTTCGATGGATTTTTGCAGTCGGAAGTTGCGCAGCATACCCATTACCCCTTCCTCTGAAATTTTTGCGACTTTCTCGCGGTGTTATGGCGCGCTGTTTTTTTATTTTAAGGGTGTTATTTTTGCGTGTTCCATCTTTAATCTGATTTGAAAGTTCGCACAGGCATTACAGTAGTTTCGATTATCCTTCCAATCCTGTTTTGGGCTGGCGGAACCCAGATACAGCAAAGCGAGTTTTTCCAGATTATCGGAGTAATGGCCCTGCTTTTCTCCATGTATGCCTGGGTTTTGTCCCAATCATGGGGAAAGTCACAAATCTTATTCTGGGTATTTCTAGCCTTGTTTTGCAGATTCGTCTTGCTTTTTTCCCTTCCTCAGTGGTCGGATGATTATTTTCGTTTTATCTGGGATGGAAGATTAACCATCCAGGGAATTTCGCCATTTGCATCCTTACCTGCGGAATACGCCGAGCTGGGATTTCCCATTAAGGGATTGGATGGGGAAATTTACAATTCGCTGAATTCCAAATTGTATCATTCAGTTTATCCACCGGTTGCGCAGGCCATTTTCGCCTCTGCATGCTGGATTTTCCCAAGAGATGTGGCATTAGCAGTATTTGCCATGAAGCTGATACTTTTCCTTTTTGAAGCCGGCACCCTTTTGCTGATGTGGAAGCTGCTTCAACATTGGGGACTTCCCTTACAGCGGGTTTTAATATATGCGCTCAATCCGTTGGTCATTGTGGAAATTTCCGGAAACCTGCATTTTGAGGGCGTCATGGTATTTTTTGCGCTGTTGGCCTTATGGTGGTTTTTTAAAGACAATATATACAAGGCGGCAATAGCAATTGCACTTTCCGTATCCGTCAAGTTAGTGAGTCTGCTCATGTTGCCTTTCCTTTGGAAGTATTTGCGGCGAAGGGCGCTGATTATCTTCACCCTCATTTTTTTCCTGTGCACCCTGATTTTTTTCTCGCCTTGGTGGAGCAATGCATTTTTGCGTCACTTTGGTGAAAGTCTGGATCTATATTTTCGGCAATTTGAATTCAATGCCAGTTTTTACAATCTCTTTCAATGGATTGCTTCACCGTGGGTATCGGGAAATCCCATAAAGGTTATCGGTCCGCTACTGGCCGGAATTTCGGGGTTGTGGATTATATTTCAGGTGTATCGGTTCCAACCTCGGGATGGTGTTACATTTGGGGATGCCATGTTAATCGCCTCTTGTACCTACCTGTTTTTCAGTACCACCGTCCATCCCTGGTATTTGTGTTTTCCATTGGCATGGAGTGTTTTTAGCAGATATCGCTTTGCATTGTGGTGGTCTGGCCTGGCGGTGCTGAGCTATTATCGGTACAGCACTCCTGGACTGGTGGAACATACCGGACTCATTGCGCTGGAATATATGGTGGTGTTCGCCATTTTAGCAATTGAAATCCGACGGCATCATTCGGCGGCGGTACAGCGATGTGAACCCTTAAAATTTTAGGTGAAACCAGAAACTCCACGCACTGCTGCACCCCGCCTTTGTTTTTTTTCCTTTGTCAGCAGGAAAGAAGGTTATACTGTCCCAGCGATTTTAGAAATGGTGCCGCTCCTCCGGAGCTCCACAACGATGCTGGATGAATTTTCTATTGACTTGTCGCCCCTACAGGGCTTTAATCCTGGAGAAGCCCCAGCTGGACGACATATTCACAGTAATAATGCAATCGGATCGGGGCACATAGCCTCAGCTGGGCGTTATATTTACAGCAATAACGCAATCGGAGCTGGGCACCGAGCCCGAGCGGGTTGACAGGAACATGGAACGCTACAGGGGGGGTAGTTTTTAAGAACAAAGTATTAATTTTTATGCGATGCGGAAGCCCGAAAGAGCGAAATTAATGGTTAAAACCGCCGGCAATTTGGATGATTTTATCACCCCTTCGGGGTTTTTATTTTGGTGTTTGGGCTTATTGTGGTTATAATAATTTCATCCCTTCAGGATTATTTTATTTGGGTATCCAATTTTTATTCCTGCGTATGGTTCAATTTATGGTTAAGGTATTTTTATAAAATCATAGACCCCCAATCCATGCAGCAATACCCGCCTTTGGGTGCCTGGTTCGATACGATAGGCGGGATTGATCTTAGGATAACAGGATTTTGAGCGATTATTATTCTGAGCTTCTAACCAATAAATCGCAGTACATACCTCATTCCCAATATAAAATCTACCCCGGAATGAGTTATTTTGCCTTTCAAATTACCCTGAACCATGGAACCATCCAAAATACTATGGCAACCCTCCGCCGATTTCATCCAACACACCCACCTGCGGCATTACCAGGACTGGCTCGAAACGCATTACCAGCTACGCCTGTTCGATTACCAGGATCTGTGGGCATGGTCGGTAGAGCGTCCGGAAGCCTTTTGGGAAAGCCTCTGGCAATATTTTGAGGTCATTTCACACACCCCATACTCCAGGGTGATGTCCGATGACCCCATGCCCCATACCCGATGGTTTGAAGGGAGTACCCTCAACTATGCCGAACACATCTTCCGACAAGCCAGGACCGACCGGCCAGCCATCATTTTCCAATCTGAGCGGCACCCCGCCCGTGAAATTTCCTGGCATACCCTGCGACAACAAACCGCCGCCCTGGCTCAAACCCTCCGAAATCTAGGCATCCAACCCGGCGACCGAGTCTGCGCCTATCTACCCAATATCCCCGAGGCCACGGTGGCCTTTCTCGCCACCTGCTCCATCGGCGCTGTTTGGTCGAGTTGTTCTCCCGACTTCGGCTCCGGTAGCGTGGTGGATCGTTTCAGGCAAATCGAACCCAAAATTCTCATCGCTGCGGATGGCTACACTTACAACGGAAAGCCCTTCGACAAAACCGATACCATCCGGGAAATTACCGGCCAGTTGCCGCATCTCGAACAAGTCATCTGGATTCCATACCTGAATCCCGCTTCCAAAATCCCGGATATCCCCAACACCCTGGCCTGGTCAGATGCCATCGCCGATGAAAACGCCATACTGCGATTCGAACCAGTGCTTTTCGTACATCCAATTTGGGTGCTGTATTCTTCAGGCACCACCGGATTGCCCAAAGCCATCACCCATTCTCAGGGAGGGGTACTTTTGGAACACCTGAAATACCTCCATTTTCATAACGACGTCCACCCCGGCGAGCGCTTCTTCTGGTTCAGTACCACCGGATGGATGATGTGGAACTTTGTCCAGGCCTCCCTCCTTACCGGCGCCACCATCGTCCTTTATGATGGAAGCCCATCTTATCCCGACCTGGGTACCCTTTGGAAGATGGCTGAAAATCTGGACATTCAGCACTTTGGCACCAGCGCCCCCTTCCTGGTGGCCTGCGAAAAGGCCGGTTTGACACCAGGCAGCGACTTCAATCTTGCTGCGCTCCGCACACTCAGCTCTACAGGTTCGCCGTTGCCGCCGGAGTCATTCGATTGGGTGTATGACCACGTGAAAAGTGAGCTCTGGCTTTGTTCCATGAGTGGCGGCACAGATGTATGTACCGCTTTTGTCGGAGGATGCCCCCTTTGGCCTGTTCGCAAGGGCGAAATCCAGTGCCGCGCCCTGGGTTGTGCCCTTGAGGCTTTTGACGATGGTGGCCACCCTGTGACAGGAGAATTGGGCGAAATGGTCATTACTCGCCCCATGCCCTCCATGCCGATCTTTTTCTGGAATGACCCCGGTGGTACGCGTTATCTATCCAGTTATTTCGAAATGTACCCCGGAATCTGGCGCCACGGCGACTGGGTGCGCATCGCGCCGGAGGGTGGACTTACGATTTTTGGTCGCTCCGACGCCACCCTCAACCGGCACGGCATCCGCATCGGCACCAGCGAAATCTACCAGGCAGTGGATAAAGTCAAAGGGGTGAAAGACAGTTTAGTCGTCAATCTCGAACTGGAAGGCGGCCAGCATTTTATGCCGCTATTCGTCACTTTGGAACCAGGCGTGGAGTTGAATGAAGCTCTGGAAACAGCCATCAAAACGCAGCTTCGTCAGGATTTTACCCCCCGCCACGTGCCGGATCTCATCATCGAAGTGACAGACATTCCCTACACCATCAGCGGAAAAAAGATGGAGGCTCCTGTAAAGAAAATTATGCTGGGCTTTCCCCTGGAAAAGGCGGCCAGCGTGGATGCCATGCGCAATCCGGAATCCTTAGCTTTCTTTTTGGAATTCGCCGCTGCTCACCGCTTTTTCCAAAAAGACGCATAGCGGTCGCGCCGCTTTGTAATAGCGCATGACCGTCTGGAGTGCATCCGGCTTTAAAAGTATCTCCGGATCCAATTCCGCCATGTAATAAAACTGCTTGTGAAACAATACCGGCAAGTCGGCAGCCATTTCTGCCATTTCACCCGTGAGTCGCTTGTTTTTCTCTCCGAGCAGTTCGCCGTAATGCCCGACAAAGTCAGCCGCATGCACCAGCGATGAAAATTCCTCGCTGTGTTCGGCAATGTATTCCCGTACGCTTTGCAGGGTGGCTTTTTCCAAAAAGTAAGCGCCCCCGCCTAACCAGAGCGAGTTGGTATCCCATTGCAGGTAAAAGCCGGGAAACTCCTTGCTTTTGGTACCAAATGGCGAAATGACGGCGGAGAGATGGGTTTTATAGGGCAATTTATTCGCTGAAAAGCGTGTGTCCCGATAAATCCTGAAAATGGCCTGCCTGGGCGTAATCCATATTCTGGAATCCCCATTCGCCTGAATGGCTGAAATCAAATTGCCGATAAACGCCTCAAAAGGATTTTTGACTTCACTTTCATACCGGGATTTCTGTAGATGAAACCATTCCCGGTTGTTGTTGGCTTCCAGGTCGGCAAGAAAATTCAACACTTTTGCATTCAATGAATTGGTCATGGTCAGCATTATTCTGTCGGACCGGTGTCCTTGCGGGCTTCCAGTTCGTTTTGTATAGGAATGGGAATCTTGGAAAACAGGTCGTATCCGGTAGCGGTCTCAATTTGGTTCACCGTGGTACGGTAATCGCCCCAACTCAGATTGGCAGCTACACTTTGGTTGGGAATAATCACCGCAATAACCCGCGTATTGGCATCAATCCGGTTGATGTCATCCTGGCCAAGGGGCAATACCACTACAGCTTTCCAGACCATGGCCGGCACGGTCACTTTTCCATTGGACACCGTTTGCGCGGCGCCGTTGGTACCTATACCGCCAATGCCGTAATTGCCCATGACGATGTACAATTCATGTCCTTCGCGCACCAGCTTCCGGCAGTAGGATTCCATGCGTTCCCAGGGGCCCTGGTTGACGCCCGGCGCCTGTGGAATCATATTGATCATGTAAAAAGTGCTGCTGTTGTCGGCAATGGTGATGGTGCGGTCGGCGGAGGGACAATTGTGGCCGCGATCAAAGCCGGAACCGACGTAGTCGAAATTACCGACCTGGTACCAGCCGGCAGGCAGGGCAGTAAAAGCCCTGAAATCATCCTGCCGGGGAGCGCTACCTAACCATGAGCTATTGAGATACCAGCTTACCCAGTTGGGGATGCCTCGGCTGCGATTGTAGGACAAGGCATATTGCGGTAGGGTGATGAGGTAATTGTTCGGACTGCTCGCAGCGGGTTCTGCCTGGCTTGGATTGCCCAGCAGCAGGTTAAATTCTTCTAAATCAGGCGAAGAAGTGGAATCGGGCACTTCTTTTTCACAAGACAAGGCGAATACCGACAGGAATGCCGGCAGACACCACAGCAGTAATTTTTTCATGTAGAGAGTTCTAAATCATCACTTCAAATCCGGATTCAGCTCCGGATTATTTTCAGGCTCAAATCTAAGCTGGTAGCTGAATGGGTAATAGCGCCGACCGAGATAAAGTTCACGCCGGTTTGGGCAATTTTTCGCACATTGTGGATATTTACGCCTCCGGAAGCCTCCGTTTCATAGCGTCCTCCAATGATGGCCACGGCTTCGGTAAGGAGCGGCAACTCGAAATTGTCGAGCATGATACGATCAACATGACCGAAGTCGAGCACTTCGTAGAGCTCCACTAAGTTGCGTACTTCGATGGTGATGCCGAGATTTTGCAACTGGTTGTTATTTCTGTAAGCGAGCACCCCTTCGATAGCCTGTCGGATGCCGCCGCTGGCCTCCACGTGGTTGTCTTTTATAAGAAAGCGATCGTACAGCCCATCGCGGTAATTGGTGCAGCCACCCAGGCGGACGGCCCATTTTTCCAGAAAGCGAAGCAGGGGCGTGGTTTTTCGGGTATCCAGGATGGTTACCGGGAGATCTTCTACTTCAAAATGGAAATGATTGCTCAGCGTAGCAATACCGCTCATCCGTTGCATCGTGTTGAGCACCAGCCGTTCAGCGCCAAGCAAGGCCCTCGTGTTGCACTCCACCTCAAAGGCCCGGTCGCCCACGTGTACATCTTTTCCATCCTCCATCCAGATATTGATGGTACTTTTGGGATCCACCTGTTGGAAAATGCGAAGTGCCACTTCTACGCCGGCCAGCACGCCCGGCTCCTTCACCAGCAGGAAGGCCCGGCTTCTGCTGTCCGGCGGAATACAAGCCAGCGTGGTGTAATCTCCGGTGCCGACATCTTCGGCCAATGCACGGGTGATGAATGATTCCAGTTGAACCTCTAAGTTGCTATCGAGGAGATTGGTCATGATAACTTTTTGATGATCAGCACATTAAAAAAGAACGCCAAGCCTCAGCGTGACGCCGTTTATTTTTCCTTTGGAATTTTCCAGCAGAGGTTCAGGTCTTTGAGGATTAAAAACCACCGTTCCGCGGTTTTTGGTGGCATCAATAAAGCCAATCTGAAAACCGGCGCCAATAAGCAGTGAGGTGTTGGGAGAAATGCTGCGCTCCAATCCTGCTGATACGCCCCAGAAGAGGTTAATGGGGTTGACCATATCCCGGATGTTGATTTTCTCGGCCGTATCACCGAGGCCGGTGCCGGTGGCCGTACCTCTGGCCTGCGTTTTGAAACCAAAGGTGATGGCAGGTTCAATGAAGTAGCGATTGTATCCAAATTCCCGGGTGCGCATTTTGATACCCACCGGAATTTCGACATATTGAATGCCATAATCCAGTTTGACCATCGCGGGCAGAGTGTCCACTCCCGGAGGCATAATATTCGGATCCCAATAAATTCCGCTGTATTCATGCAGGAGCGTTCCACCGGATTCGAACCAGAAACCTATCCCGGAGCTAAAGGCGTAGTTGGGACGAAAGTAATACTCGCTGATCATCCCGAGCTTCAATCCGAAATTATGGCCGCTGCTGTTGATGCTGCG
>CAYTNI010000027.1:5795-16300 GCA_964439115.1 uncultured Saprospiraceae bacterium | reverse complement strand
AAATACCGAGGCGCAGGCCAGTGGGTGATGGCCCGGGAATATGCACCCGGGTGGTTGCCCTGGTATATTTCCGAAGAAGCCATTCCTTTTCTCACCCAGGCGTTTGAACAAGCCGTGTTGGTAGCCAAAAGGGCTGAGCAAAACCCCGACCTGCTTCACTTTGACGAGGAAAAAGTACTGGTTCGAGTGCCCAAACCTTCAAAAACAGGTTTGGTGTGGGAAGACCGCATCCTGGAAATGCCGAATATAAAAGTCAGTATCGCGCTCAAGCCCGATGCAACTCTTATGCAACAGGCCAAACAAATCAGCCAAAGCGACCAGTCCTTCCTGTTGAACCTGACTTTCGCTCCGAGTCCTACCGTGAAGGACCCCGGAAGCAGACCTTTCTTCCCTATGATTGCTATGTTAATGGACAGGGAAAAAGGGTTAATTCTGTCCTACGAAATGTTTAGTCCTGATGAGTTGGAAACAAACCTCCAGGAATGGCTGGTGTATGTATTTGGACATTTAATCAAATGCAGACCCAATCACCTCATCTTGTCTAATGGATACGGAGCAGGACTTTTGGAAGATATTGCCGAAGAATTGGATATCGAATTGTATATCAGTCCGGATGACCCCATATTCAGAGATGTAATGGAGATGATGTTCCGATTTACATAAGGAGTTAATCTGGCAGTTTTCCAAGCTCCTCAAAAAGTTGCCGATAAAAATTTTGCATTTACGAAGAAACCGTCGTATCTTTGCGCCGCTTAAGCAAATGGTGGTTGTAGCTCAGTAGGTTAGAGCGCTGGATTGTGGTTCCAGAGGTCGCCGGTTCGAGCCCGGTCTACCACCCCAAAGCCCGCCCTTACGGCGGGCTTTTTTTATATGCTTCCCTCTCTATTTGCTGTGGTTTTTCCAGTGCAAATTTCATTGAACTACCAGCTTTTCGGCCATTCGCCGAGGCCCCACAGTCCACTCCACCCAATATAATCCTGCGGGAAGCCCGTCCAAAGGTATTTGAACCTGTTTAGCAGTGCTCCTTGCCTGCCAAACTACCCGCCCATAAAGGTCGCGCAAATAAATTACAGCCTCTATGCCCATGGCGAACTCACAGTCCACCCGTACCTCCCGACTTGCAGGATTGGGGAATAGCTTCAGGTGTACATCCGTGGCCCCGGTTTGGGACGCCACCGAACTGATGACAGAAAAAGGGTCAGACCACTTGGGGTCAGTGAGCAAAGTAGAGTCACTAAGGGTATGCATAAATGCTACTAAAGCTTCTTTCTCCTCTGGGGTATATCGAAATCCGCGGAACGGGACGGGCTGGTCGAGCATGACGCCCATGTGGTTGTTGGGATGTAGCTGAACTTCTTCGCTGTAAAAATTGACTACTTCTTCAAGGGTATTGAAGCGCCCATCGTGCATGTACGGGGCCGTGAAAGCAATATTGCGGAGTGTGGGACTTTTAAATGCTCCATGGTGTGCGGGATTTCCTGACCATCCCGCCATCCCCGGGTCGCTGTATTCAAGATCCAGGCCAATATTGAAAAGGGAATCAGAACCAAAATGGCCTTCAATATGACACAATACACAGGCCTCCTGAAAAAGTATCCAACCATGTTGCTCAATAGGGGAGAGGATGTTGAGGTCCCCACTTTCCTGCATTTGGTCGAACCGGGACTCAAAGCTCGCCATGGAGGCAACAAATTGCACCAGTGCCGAACGAATTCGCGGCAAGGTAACTTCAGTATCTCCGAAGGCTGCTTCGAATAGAGTGGGGTAGTAGGGGGCATCCTCAATCCTATTCAGGATCTCCGGCTCTGAAAGCCCCATTTCATCGGGGTGAACAATGGGCATCAGCACCTGATCGTGGAGGTTCTGAATACGTCCATCCCAGAATACCGGGGTGCCCGGTGAAAAGGCCAGGTGATTGATTTGCATGGAATTTCGAGGCGTTGGCACCCCCGCAAAGCCCGGACTAAGGGCGGTAGCCGCTCCGAAAGAGTACGGCTGAGCGTGGCAGGAACCGCAGGAAACCGTCTGATTGAAAGAAAGCTTTTTTTCGTAAAATAACACTCTTCCCAGGGTTGCGCCTGCATTGGTAATCGAGTCTAGCAAGGTCAAAAATGGAGAATTGACACTGTCAAGTGACTGTATCAGGTAGTCAGGCACTACAATCGGCGTGTAGCTGTAAGTCGTTTCCGGTAAAAGGAGCGCCGTGCTGTCCTCCGGCGGTGGGACAGCTTCAAAAGCACTATGGAGGTGATGCCCTCCGGCAGCGAAGAGCAAAATGCTCCATAAAACCATTAAAAAGGGAATGACACGGCGCATAGGATGTTATGAATGCTCAAAAATAAGACTTTTTTCTTAATTTTAGCCCGAAAAAGCCATTGGGCAAAATATGGGGCAAATTCAAATATTAAGGGACTGGCTGCTCAACACGACTGCTGATTTTGGGCTTCTGGAGTGGGGTGTTACCGGTGCGGTGTTGATAACCCTCGTGATGGCTCCTGTTCTGACCCGGGGTGGTCGCCGCAAACGCCGACGCCCGTTACCGGCAGTACCGATGCGTATCGCTTTTCATACTTTTCAGGTGGCACCCCTGGGGCGGGACGCCCTCCTGAAGATACGCAATACCGGCGAGGCGGTTGTCTTGCTCAGCGCGTCAGTCAAAGGGACAACAGGTGTGTTGGTCAAAAGTGCCCTCGCCGGGCATGAGCTCGAAAATGGGAAAGTTTACGGCATTTTTTTTGAATCCGAAGGCAAGGAACGCCTCGCTACGGATTTCGAATGTGTCATCACGTACATGGACCCTCAGAAAAACGTATTCCGGCAGTCCTTTTTCCCTGAGCTTAAAGGGGCAAAATCACCAAAACGAATAAGAAAGGGCTAATTGTCCTATATTCGCACTTTATCAATAATTTCCTGTTGCACATGGCCAAAGTAATTCCATTTAGTCTGCTCACAGATTTTGACATAAGTTTGTTTCGCGCAGGCAAGCACTTCCGCATGTACCAAAAACTCGGCAGCCATCTTCTGGAAGTGGAAGGCCATGCAGGGGTGTATTTTGGCGTTTGGGCACCCAATGCCCGTGATGTCTCCGTAATCGGAAATTTCAATGGCTGGAATCCCGCGGCCCATCCCCTGGTTTCCCGTTGGGATGGCTCCGGAATATGGGAGGGTTTCATTCCCGGAGTTAAAAAGGGCGATTTATACAAATATCGCATCATCGCACACGATGGTCGGCGCCTTGAAAAAACAGATCCTTACGGGTTTTTCTTCGAAATCCCACCAAAGACTGCAACCATCGTATGGGATCTGGATTACGCCTGGCAGGATGCCGATTGGATGGCGCAACGCCGGATAAAAGCCGGCCTGGAGCAACCTTTTTCAGTCTATGAAGTACACCTCGGCTCCTGGATGAAAAAGCAAGGGGGCTTCGAGTCACTCAACTATCGCGAAATGGCCCAAAAACTGCCGGCATACGTCCGCGAAATGGGCTTTACACATGTGGAGTTCCTGCCCGTGATGGAACACCCCTACTTCCCCTCCTGGGGTTACCAGATTACGGGTTACTATGCGCCGACCAGTCGCTTTGGCACACCCCAGGACTACATGTTCCTCGTAGATGCACTCCACCAGGCAGGCATTGGGGTGATTCTCGACTGGGTGCCATCCCATTTTCCTAATGATGCCCACGGATTGGCTGATTTTGACGGCACCCATCTCTACGACCATGCCGATCCTCGCAAGGGATTTCATCCGGACTGGAAAAGTGCTATTTTCAATTACGACCGCTATGAGGTGCGCTCTTTTCTCATTTCCAATGCGCTTTTCTGGCTCGATGCCTATCGCGCCGATGGCCTCCGCGTGGATGCTGTTGCGTCCATGTTGTACCTCGATTACTCCCGGCAGGAGGGCCAATGGGTACCAAATCACTTCGGCGGTAAGGAAAACCTCGAGGCTATTTCCTTCTTAAAGGAGTTTAACGAAACAGTCTATAGCGAATACCCGGATGTGATGACTATAGCGGAGGAATCCACCGCCTGGACGGGTGTGTCGCGCCCGACCTTCGATGGCGGTCTTGGATTCGGTCAAAAATGGATGATGGGATGGATGCACGATACGCTCAAGTATTTTCAAAATGACCCCATCCATAGGCGGCACCATCACCATACCATTACTTTCAGCCTGGTCTATGCCTTTAGTGAAAACTTTATGTTGCCGCTGTCTCATGATGAGGTGGTGCACGGCAAAGGTCCGCTGATTGACAAAATGCCCGGGGATGAATGGCAGCGTTTCGCAAATCTGAGGCTACTGTTTGGATACATGTGGATGCACCCGGGGACTAAACTCCTGTTTATGGGTGGTGAATTTGGACAGACTACCGAATGGAGTATAGAAAAGGGCCTCCAGTGGCATCTGCTGGATAACCCATTCCATCGCGGTATCCAAAGCTGGATTCAGACTTTGAACCGGTTTTATACCCAAACTCCGGCCTTGTTCCGTATGCAATTTGATCCCCAAGGTTTTGAGTGGATAGATCATCAGGATTATCTCAACAGTGTATTGGTATTTCTGAGAAAAGGCGACGAAAATGATCCTGCAATACTAGTGGCACTCAACTTAACGCCGGTGGTTCGTGAGGATTATCAAATTGGCGTTCCCGGATTGGCGGAATGGAAGGAAATACTCAACAGCGATGCACATAATTTCGGCGGTACCGGAATGTTCAACAACGGGACACTCATACCCGTTGAAGTGCCTTGCCATGGTCGCCCTTACCGACTTTCCCTAACCCTTCCACCCCTCGCCATGATTGCTTTTGAAGTGCAGCCTGCCGCGCATCCGCCTGCCCAAGCCAAACCATCCCGTCGAAAGTCTGGTTAAAACCCATGAGTATGAAACAGGATGTGCGGCTTAGAATACTCTCCTTAGTAGTCATTGCTTATATTTTAGCGGCGGTGCTATGGTGGTCCGTACTTCTTTTTCGAAAAAACGAGGAATTTTACAGTGCCCAATTCAGGTTGGCCGTGGAAAATGGGCTTCGGCAGGGCGAAATTGCCAATAAAGATGAATTTTATGGTACTGCTGAATTCGACCGCCTACAACATCGCTATCTGAAAGAAAAGCAGATGATAATAGGTGAGGGGGTAGTTTTCTTCCTCACCCTCATCCTCGGCATCTGGTTTATCAATCGCGGTTACCTCAAGGAGGTGGCAGCCTCCCGACAGCGAAGAAACTTCCTGCTCTCCATCACCCATGAGCTGAAATCGCCCATCGCCGGTATTCAACTCGCCGCAGAAACCATGCAGAAACGCGAATTGACCCGGGAGCAAACTGAACGTCTCTTGCAAAATACCCTCCGCGAAACTGCCCGCCTCAAAACCCTGGTGAACGACCTGCTGCTCTCCGCGAAATTGGAAATTGCCTATCAGCCTCATTTAGAAAATATGGATTTTGACGGGCTACTCGAAGAAATTGTCCGCGATTTTCAGGACAAGTACCCCCAGGCATTCTTTTCTTACTCTGGATGTCCGGAATTACACAATTTTCAGGGGGAAATACAAGGCCTTACCTCGGTGGTTCAAAACCTGCTGGAAAATGCAGTGAAATACTCTCCGGAGCCGGCTCATGTGGAATTGCGTTTGAACAAGCGTGGTAATACCTTGCTCCTCGATGTGTCAGACCGCGGCATTGGTATCCCGGAAAAAGAACGCAGGCATGTGTTCTCCAAGTTTTATCGCGTAGGTAATGAAGATGCCCGAAAAACCAAAGGCACCGGTCTTGGTTTATATATTGTGGATCAAATTGTAAAAGCCCATGGTGGTTTAATCGCAGTGGAAGAAAATAAACCCTGTGGGACTATTTTTAAAATTGAATTGCCCATTCGTTAATCCTGATCGTAAATGTATCGCATCCTACTCGTCGAAGACGAAGAAAGTATCCGGGAAGCTGTCAAACTCAACCTGGAGTTGGAACACTACGAGGTAGTTGCCACCGGTAGTGGCCGCGAGGCCATGCAAATAGTCCAGGAACAGCGCTTTGACTTGCTCCTGCTGGATGTCATGCTTCCCGAAATCAGTGGGTTTGAAATCTGCGAACAGGTGCGCCTGACAGATCGCGATGTTCCTATCCTCTTCCTCACCGCTAAGGATGGGGCCAAAGACCGCATCACCGGACTTAAACTGGGTGGGGATGACTATCTGACCAAACCCTTTGTGCTGGAGGAACTTCTGCTGCGCGTCAATAATCTCGTACGCCGCACCCATAAATCCCAGGAACAAACCTCCGAAATCATCTCCTTCGCAGGCAATACGGTCAACTTCGTCACCTTTGAGGCCAAAGGGCGTCACGGCACATTTACCCTCACCAAAAAGGAAGCCATGCTGCTGAAACTGCTACTCGATAGAAAAAACGAGGTGGTTTCCCGACAGCACATCCTCTCTACCGTCTGGGGGTATGATGTGTTTCCGTCCACCAGAACCATTGACAACTTTATCCTCGCTTTCAGAAAGTACTTTGAAGAAGACCCCGCAAATCCCAAACTATTCCTCTCTATCCGGGGTATAGGGTACAAGTTCGTGGGAGCCTAAAATTATCCACTGCCGGAACTCGACAGCCTATGGGTCCTGCGTTCTGTGATGATTATCCGCAGTGCCAAAACTGCAACGATAATCAGCCCACCTGCAATGGCAAAAGTGCCCGGGCGTTCTCCATAGCCGATAAAAACCCATACCGGATTGAGAATGGGCTCCAGCATGGCAAGTAGCGCACTTTCGACAGCCAATACCCTCTTTAACCCGTAATTGAACAGGATATACCCCATGCCGATTTGTACAAAACCAAGAAAAAGCAGCATGCCCCACTCCGCAGGCGCAGGCGCAGGAGCATCCAGCCATGCCGGAAATCCGATGAGCACCACCAGAATATTACCCCAGAAAATGGCGGTCTCGTAGCGCTCCGGACTGTTAAATCGCTGTCCAAGCAATATCCCGGCCAACAATACCCCTGAAAATAGAGCTATCCAGTTGCCCCGCATATCCCCAACCTCCAAATCTCCGTAGAAAAAAAGCGCCATCCCCCCAATAGACAACAATA
Organism: uncultured Saprospiraceae bacterium; assembly: GCA_964439115.1. Taxonomy (GTDB): domain Bacteria; phylum Bacteroidota; class Bacteroidia; order Chitinophagales; family Saprospiraceae; genus UBA2329. Next base: position 9,214 of record CAYTNI010000027.1, on the reverse strand, counting down.
TGGTGATAATGTCAATTCGCCGAAGTCCGGTTTTGAATAATACAGGTTCCAGTAACAACACATAAATCGGCGCCGTGTATTGCAGGAAAATGGCATTCGCCGCCGTGGTGAGCTTGGTGGAAGTAACGAAACTCCACAATAAACCGGCATACATCACACTGATGAAAAGCGTCAGCAAATTGACCTTGAAAATGGATTTCCTGAACAATACCGCAAACAATAATGCCGCAAAAGCCGAACGGTAAAACAATATCGTCAGCGCGTTGAACGGCAGCAATTTGATAAACAAGCCGCCTGTACTCCACAATATGGCGCCCAGGATAATGGCCAGCAATCCTGCTCTTCGCGGACTGATATTCGATATAAAGTGCTCGGAGGTCATACTTTCCAAATAGCCGACAAAGTTGACAATTCTTTTTAGGAAATACATCGGGCAAATTTAATTTTGCGCCATTCCGTTGGTTTTGACTACCTTTACCCATTCAAACCATTGGCAACCCGGCAATGAAATTGTCCTCCCTTATCTCCCTGTTTTTATTTTTTACAGCTTATCGGGCATCTGCACAGTTCAGTTTTATGGATGCCACCAATCGCCTGAGCAACCAGACGATACGAAGCGGCGCCCCCATGGGATCTGCCGATATGAACAACGATGGCCTCGATGATATCATCAGACTTGACCAGGCGCAAACCCTGTATATCGCCTTTCAGGCCAGCAATGGCAACTTTACCAACTATCTCGTTACGTCTTTCCCCAACGCACAGTGGAGCGTCTGTGTCGCAGATGCCGATCGCAACAACTTCAACGACATCTTTACAGGGGGGAGCTACAACGGCCTGAAACTCGCCAGAGCCGATAATGCCGGCGCAACCTATTCCATGGTTTCCATTCCCTCAAGCCCCGTTTTCCTCCAAGGCTCCAATTTCGCAGATATCAACCGCGATGGATTACCGGATATTTTCGCCTGCCACGACGACGGTTTAAGCATCCCCCTTCGCAACCTGGGAAATGCCAATTTTATCACAGATTTTAACCTCATCAATCCGGTATCTACCGTACCCTCCGATAATTCCGGCAACTACGGCTCTGTGTGGATGGATTACAACAACGACGGGTTCCTGGATCTTTATATCTCCAAATGCCGGGCGGGCGTTACCAATCCCCTCGACGGCCGGCGCCTTAACCTCCTGTTTCGCAATAATGGGAACGGCACCTTCACAGAAGTCGCCGAAGCGGCAGGCCTGCGTCCCCTGGCTCAATCCTGGGCCGCAGACTTCGCTGATATTGACAATGACGGCGATCTGGACTGTTTTTTGATTACCCACGATACTCCAAGCCGTCTTTTTTTGAATAACGGCAGTGGTGTTTTCTCCAACATCTCCGTTCAGAGTGGTATCTTACCCGCCCTGAATGCCACAGGCCCGGGTCTCCAGGCTAAGTTTGAAGACTTTGATAATGACGGCTTTGTGGACCTCCTCTACACCGCTATTTCCGGCACCCACTGGCTCTTTCGCAACAATGGCAACCGAACTTTTACGCCTGCATCCAATACTCCATTCCCCACCGGAGGAGCCAGAATTCACAGCGCCACCGTAGGTGATTTCGACAACAACGGCTATATGGATGTTTATGCCGGATTCGGCTCCGGTTACAACTCCCCCGGAACCCTTCCTGATAAACTCTTTCTCAATCAGCAAACAGGCAGAAATTTTCTGAAAGTCAGGGTAAAGGGCGTAGTATCCAACCCCAATGGCATCGGCGCTCGTATTGAAATTCACGGACAATGGGGGCGTCAGATCCGCGAAGTTCGCAGCGGCGAAAGCTATGGTATCATGTCGTCCTTTACCAAGCATTTCGGCATCAATAACGCTACCCAAATTGACAGCCTGATTGTGCGCTGGCCCTCCGGTATTGTGGACCGAATCCTTAACCCCGTTGTCAATCAAACCATTCAGGTGCTGGAGGGCGCTCATTGTATTCTCGATGCAGGTTTCTCCTTCACTTCCACCGGCAATACGATCAATTTCCTCGATCGAAGTACCCTCGGCGCCAATCAGTGGTTCTGGAACTTTGGCAATGGACAAACTTCCACCCAGCAAAATCCGGTAGTGACCTTTGCCAACCCCGGCGTTTATCTGGTTTGCCTCACCGCCACCGGGAGCTGCGGGCAGGCAACCCGATGTATTAGCGTTAATGTCAATTGCAGCGCTCCGGTAAGTAACTTCTCCAATGCTACTTCAACGGGCCTTGCCGTACAGTTTAATGACCTCAGTACCAACCAGCCAACCCAATGGCTCTGGAATTTCGGCAATGGTCAGACTTCCACCCAGCAAAATCCGCTCATCACCTTCCCGCAGCCCGGCACTTTTCAGGTATGCCTGACCGCATCAAGCATTTGTGGTTCCGGCCCACAGGTCTGTAGAAATGTAACCGTCTCCTGTGCCGCACCCTCATCCTTGTTTCTGGCTCAGCCAAATCAGCTCTCTGTGGCTCTCACTGACCTGAGCTCCGGTAACCCAACCCAATGGAACTGGAATTTCGGCAACGGCCAAACATCCAGTCAGCAAAACCCCCTGGTGACCTATTCCACGCCGGGTACCTATCGCATCTGCCTGATATCTTCCAGTATTTGCGGTATGGGTAACCAGGTCTGCCAGGATATTACCGTGGGGTGTGCCGCCCCCTCCTCCGCTTTTGTATTCCAAACAGAAGGCCTAACGCTGCGCCTCACCGATCAAAGCACCGGTAACCCCAACCAGTGGAACTGGACGTTCAGCAATGGCCAAAGTTCTACCCTTCAAAATCCCGAAATTACCTTCACCCAGCCAGGTACCTACGAAATTTGCCTGCAAACAACCAGTGCCTGCGGTCAAAGTATTCCAGTCTGCCAGCCCGTAACCCTGAGTTGTGCCACTCCCTTCTCTAACTTCATCTTCCAGACCGATGGCCTCACCGTGCGCCTCACCGACCAAAGCGCCGGCAACCCCAGTCAATGGAGCTGGACGTTTGGCAATGGAATGACTGCCATCCAGCAAAATCCGGAAATTAGCTTTGCAGAACCAGGCACCTACCAGGTTTGTCTCATCGCTTCCAGCATCTGTGGTATGGGTAGTCAAATATGCCAGGATATTACCGTGAGTTGTACGGCGCCATTTTCGAGCTTTATCTTCCAGACGGACGGCCTTACCGTGCGACTGACCGACCAAAGCACCGGCAACCCGAGCCAATGGAACTGGACGTTCAGCAACGGGCAAAGCTCCTCGCAGCAAAATCCGGAAATCACCTTCGCCCAACCCGGCAGCTATGAGATATGCCTGCAAACATCAAGCGTTTGCGGAGAAAGTCTCCCCGTTTGCCAATCGGTTACCGTGAGTTGTACGGCGCCATTTTCGAGCTTTATCTTCCAGACGGACGGCCT
>CAYTNI010000027.1:0-5695 GCA_964439115.1 uncultured Saprospiraceae bacterium | reverse complement strand
GCAGCAAAATCCGGAAATCACCTTCGCCCAACCCGGCAGCTATGAGATATGCCTGACCTCATCAGGACTTTGTGGCACAGGCAATCAAGCCTGTCAGAGTGTGACGATAAGTTGTACGCCACCCGTTGCGAGCTTTATTTCTCAAGTAAGTGGCCTCACGGTACAACTTACCGACCAAAGCACCGGCAACCCGAGCGAATGGAACTGGACGTTCAGCAACGGGCAAAGCTCCTCTCAGCAAAATCCCGAAATCACCTTCGCCCAGCCCGGCACTTATGAGATTTGTCTTCAAACTTCCGGTCTCTGCGGGGAGAGCTTTGCGGTTTGCCAGAGCGTTACGGTAAATTGTGCACCGCCGGTAGCCCTTTTTTCTATTACCAATGCCGGAACGCTTCAATTTTTTGTAGATGTTTCCCAAAATCAGCCAACACAATGGTTGTGGGTTTTTGGAGATGGCTCTACTTCTACGCAGCAAAATCCATTGCATGTGTTTCCAGGAGATGGAGTTTACGAGGTTTGCCTGATTGCTGCCAATGCCTGTGGTACGGATACCTTGTGCCAAAATGCCATCGTTGGAATGGTAGCCGCACAGGAGCCTCCGGCAGCAGCAGGTTTCCAGGCCATGCCTAATCCGGTAAATGACGAGCTGACCATTGAGGTGTTGGTGCCGGAGTCCAAATTAGCAAACCTGATGTTGGTTAATGCCCGTGGTCAAAAAGCCTGGCAGCATGAATGGATGCTTGCAGAAGGCAATAACCTCCGACGGCTTTCTGTCGCACACCTGCCTCCCGGATTGTACATACTCATTCTTCAAACCAATGAAGGGCGAAGTGTCCTGAAAATGGTGATTTTATGATTTTATTATTGGAAATTGCCGGGTCTTTTAAAAAAACACTTGCGCAGTAACAAAAAAGGTTTTATCTTTGCAGTCCAATTCAGACAAAGGGTTGATAAAGCTTAATTCTTCTGAATTTTAACACCGCGGAGTGGAGCAGTTGGTAGCTCGTCGGGCTCATAACCCGAAGGTCGTAGGTTCAAGTCCTGCCTCCGCTACAACAAGGGTAAATCAGGTAATTCCTGGTTTGCCCTTTTCTTTTGGTGCTGGTTTGAATCCCGGAGGCTGCCGTGAAAACTCTTTCTGCCGGTGAATTTAGCCTGTTTTTAAAACGAGTAAAAGTGGAACAGTATATTGGCATGGTATCTCTGCTGGTTCGAGACTACGATGAAGCCTTGAACTTTTACATCCATAAATTGGGATTTGAAAAAGTTGAGGACAAAATCCTAAGCCCCGAAAAACGATGGGTGGTCGTGAAACCTCCCCACACCAAAGGCCGGGGCTGTAATTTATTGTTGGCTAAGGCCTCCAATTCCCAACAGGAAAAATTTGTCGGCAATCAAAGTGGTGGAAGAGTGCTCTTCTTTATGTTCACCGATAACATTGCCAGGGATTATGAGGCACTTGTACATAATCAGGTGAAAATTGTAAGACCGCTCCAGAAGGAGGAGTTTGGTAAAGTTTTGGTTTTTAGCGATTTGTATGGAAATTTATGGGATTTGATTGAGCCTAAGGCATAAACAGCTCAAACGGATGCACGTTTTTTCCTTGAAGTATCAGTCAAGCCAAAAAACGGCTTCGGTTTTCAGGTTCTCACTGAGGTGATTTTCCGGTGGTCTAAATTCTTTTCTTCATCGAGGCTATACGCAACCAGGACTCCACCTTTTGCTACACTGTAGTCCAGACAACAAATATTATGTCTTATCGGTGCCGGCTCGTTGCGCATCCAATAATGGCCGAAAAAAACGACTTTCTCCTCCGGTGGATAGTAATGGTGGTTTTTTAAGCGGCTTAGATCTATGGGATAGTCGGGCAAAGATGCAATGTCCTCTACGGAGAGGTTTTTGTAGGTGCCATTTAAGGGGTTTTCCCACCATTTGATGCGAATGGCACTTCGCCTGTGGGCATCTTTGTCTTCAATAAAGTATCCTGGCGGAAGTGCTAACTCTTTTCCTTTTAGCGTATCTTCGACGGCTTCGTACAATGCAGTGCCTTCTTTTGTCGCGCTCACCACCAGGTCTGTAGCGAGCCGGTTGTCAGAGAGCGTTTCCTGGAGAAAGGCAATGTGATCAGGATCCCAACAGGCGTGTACGGCCCGGTATTGAACGGTCTCGTAATAGAGCGGCAAGGTGAGGAACCACTCCAGATAATCATCCCATGCTGTTGGATGGTGTTTGAATTGAAGCAGCGTTTCATAGTGCTGCACAATATTTTTAATGGAATGGGGGCGGAGGTGGCCACCGGCCGCGGTGTCCTTAAATTCAAAACATAGGGCATTGTATTCATGATTGCCCATGAGTGCAATAGCATGGCCCTGTTCGGTCATATTTTTTATGATGTCCAGGGTTTCCCTGATTTTCGGTCCGCGATCTATATAATCGCCTACAAAAAGTGCCATGCGCTCCGGATGACCATAAACCCCATCCTTGTTCTTGCGGTACCCTAGCTTTTTCAGTAAGGCTTCAAGATGATCAGCATACCCGTGTATATCGCCTATAAAATCAGTCATAATTTTCCGGATATCAATGTGAGGTTAAATATAAGATTTTTTGTGGTTTATTGAAATAATAATGCAAATCATTTCCGGCTTCAGGGAAAACAGGCATCTTGCATATCAAAATAACACAATGGGAAGGTTTGACAGATTTTGCCAAAGTTGCGGTATGCCCATGGAAATGGATACGCAGGGCGGCGGTACCAATGCCGACGGAACCCGGAATGCACGATACTGCAGCCTTTGTTATGAAAACGGAAGGTTTCGCGATAATTTCAAAACAGCTTCCGAGATGGTGAATTTTGTGCGGGCAGAGTTGAAAAAGCAAGGGCATGGTTGGCTGAAGCGCTGGTTTTATACCTCGCACATTCCGATGCTGGAGCGCTGGCAGCCTGCAAAAAAATGATTGTGGGAATGGTTATCCGTTCGTAGCTATCACATCCCGAAAGGTAGGCGGTATTGCCCGGCCTTGGTCATTTCAGCGGAAATGCCCTTCCATTTACTATTGCCCACACAGGCCTTCCGTCCTTTTGAAGCATAATAAAAGTTGGGTTTCTGCCCACTTTGAAAGAGGTATCGGGCGCTGATTGACCAGTTTTGACCAAACGAATGGGGAAATTGCCGGGCACTGGATTGGGAAGACGGCTTACGGGTACTTCCGTATAGCCCTGTCGCAGTAATCTCATGGGGTCAAGCTTTTTTACAGCCTCTATATCAGGAAGTACAGTGCCATATCTTTTTCCGGGCACCATTCGAAGACCTTTCGCATTCACTTCATCATAGCCATGAAATATAGAGAGATCGCCCAAGTCGGAAATACTGGCCGAGCCGCTGCCGGCGTCTGCTCGCCGGAAGGCAATGTCCACGATAAAGGACTGTTGATTGACTTCCAGTTCAGCTTCCCGCACAATCAAATCGTGGAAAGAAGTTTTGTTAAAGGGTATGGATTCATATCCTGATGTATCGAAGGATTTTACGCGGTCAGCGGCAATGGCATCCAGCGCAAAAAGGAAAGTAGCAAAATGCAGACGGCGGAGACGCTGCTTCTCCGGGTCATCAGGTAGTGCTCCTGCTTCAATGAGTATAGTGGAGGTGCCCCATTTCTGTATGTTGTCGCCAAAAGCGCGAGGTTCAAACTCGTCGTCGTAGCGCGCAACATTGCCTGGAATGAACTCCTGTAAGAAACCGTTCATGCCCGATATCAGTTGCATGGCACTGCCTCGGGTGTCGTTGATTTCCTTTTCATAGTTGTAGGCCGGAGCCAGGAAGGAAATGGCTGCCGTTTTGGGTGCCAGTCCGGCAGCGTAATAGCGGCTTTGATCGTGCAGGTTAAACCCCCAATCTGCTGAAATCTCATCGCGGATACTTTTTAGCATCCGGCTTTCGGGGCTTTGTAAACGCAGTGCGTCCCTGTTGAGGTCAACGCCAAGTGCGTTGCGCCGTTCAAAACGCTCCGCCCCGTCGGGGTTGAGCATGGGAATAAACACCAGGGTAAGGGATTGGCGCAGACGCTCGCGCAAATCGTTGTACTCATCGTCGGCATTTAAAAAGTTAAATAAGTCCAGCAACGCCATAGTTGCGGTGGGCTCATCCCCATGCATCTGCGACCAAAGCAGTACTTTTACCGGACCGTCACCGTATTCGATACGATAAATATTCCGCCCTTCGATGGATTTTCCCGCTACACGCCATCTGAAAGGCGACTGCAGGCGTTGTATCAAAGGTATAATCTCTGCTTGCTTGAATCGTTGTTTGCTGATACGCTTTTCGCGATAAGTTTCGTGCGCATCGTACAAGCTGCGATACATCGCGTTGTGCATTTCCTGGATTTGCGACTCCCTGCTCTTTGGGAAATCAGGCAGAAAGGAAAAACGAGAGGTGTTCAATCCCGTACTTTGGTCACAACCGGTGAAAATAGCTGTGGAAAAAAATATAATTAATAGAACTGTCACGTTACGCATGCTTTCACTTTGGTTCAGGATGATTAAAATAATTTATCATTTTTTAACGCCTCAAAATTGTTTTTAACACTTTTACTTGTAAATTTATCTAAAAGCAAGCAAATTAGTATCTTTCTAGGAGATATTGAAAGGCATTCACCAACTTGTGGTACTGATAATCTGACTATGAAATTCTACCTCCCTATATTTATCTTTTTGGCAGTGGGTAGCTGTCAGACACCCATGCCCGCAGATGCGCAAATTCCCGAAGCTATCTGTCGCCACTGGATTCATTCCTTTGAAGAGGATACGGTAGGGGTGCGTATTTTCCGACCTGCAGATTTTCCCTTTCCGCCCGCTCGTGGCCGCGAGGGTTTCGAAATTTTTTCGGACGGCAGGTTTATCCATCATCCTATTGGGCACGCGGATGAATGGGTGTCTCTTCATGGATCATGGCAAATGACTACATCTAATCTTTGCCGGATAATCATCAAAGGTCAGCCTCCCCTGGAAATGGAAATCCTTGAATCAGGTTCCGATAAATTGGTTGTAAAAAATTAACACATGAAAACCTGCAAAACGATTGTACTCGCTTCACTAATGAGCGTACTGCTCACGCCGATTTTGTTCGGCCAATATCCGGAGCAGTTTCAACAGCGACTGAAAGCCAAAGCACACTCGGATGCCTTGCCACGCCATAAATGGGGCCTCCCACCACAAACGTCTCAATATACCCCGGTGCCGGCCCTCCGCAACTGTGCCACCATGGAAATGGATTCGATACTACGCGATTTATTTCCCGAAATGGGTACGCTGGAAGATTTTGAACAAGCCCTTCAAACCAAAATTCTGGAAAGAGCCAATCAAGTTGAAACCCGCGACCCCCAAACCGCCATCATCACCATTCCCGTTGTCGTCCACGTGATTCACTTCGGTGAACCCCAGGGCACCGGCGCCAATATCAGCCAGGCGCAGGTGCTCTCCCAAATCGAAGTGCTCAATGAAGATTTTAGCCGCTCCGGCGCCGGTGCCAACAACCATCCCTTTGGTGCAGATACTGAAATCCGTTTCGCTCCCGCTCTTGTCAATCCTCAGGGACAGACACTCCCCGAACCCGGTATTCACAGGGTGAATGGCAACAGACCTTCCTGGACCCGCGACGATATCCAAAATGTGCTAAAGCCAAATACAGGCTGGGATCCACTT
>CAYTNI010000026.1:0-16565 GCA_964439115.1 uncultured Saprospiraceae bacterium | reverse complement strand
ATAAAAAAAAATATATGATTTTTTTCCGGTGCACGATGGTAGTTTGGACCTGGATTTTCCTGGTACAGCCATTATGCGCCCAGGTGCAAGTGCCAGAGGTGAAGCTTAAAGCTCCCAAAGCTCCCAAAATAAAGCTGGATGTGAAGAATTGGCCCAAAAGCCAGGAAGACGGCCTTCAACCGGAAATCAACCGCCAACAGGCAACCTTCCTCGATAGTCTTCAATGGCAACTTTGGCAGGAGGGCACCCTGATACTCTGCGATTCGCTTATACCCCTTGCTGGCAGCATACTTCCACCTCCAGCAGAACAAACCCTGCTCGTCAGACAAGATATAAGGGTTGGTGCCCGAAAAGAACCTGTGAATTTGGAAGCCTCCCTGGAAAAGGGGGACTCTTTATTTTTCAGGGTTAAAAATCTGGCGCCCGTCAAACTTCGTCAGGTGAGACTCCTCGAAGGCGACGTAGTGGTTTTCGATGCCGTGGATATCTCCCGAAAAGGACCACTCGAAAGCTTTTATGTGGCCACAGATGCCGGAAAATTAACCTTGCAATTGATTAATGGCCAGCTTTTTCCACTTCCCGTATCGGTAAACATAACCTTGCACAAACGCCAGAAGGAAATCCTAAGGGAAACCCTTACCGATACGCTATGGCAGGAATTTGAGGAAACCTGGATGGCCATGGATACTACCGTCGAAATTTTTACTGACCAGACGCTGAATCTCAGTCCGAGACGGGATATCACCAAACCGCCCTATCTCCGGTTGTTGTGGGACTTTCCAAAGGATGGCAATATCCTTGGCTGGGCTTATTGGATTGGCGTCGGCCGACAGGCAATCCTGAAATACGATCAAATCAGGGAGCAACACGCTGCCGGCGTGGAACCTTTGGAGTGGTTTGCCCGAAACACCCGAAATACCCTCCCGGGACATACGCAATCGCAGGTGGATATCATCCTGTGTACTGGCAAGAACTGTGAACGGGCTGAGCGAAACCAAACCTTCCGAGCTTTCCCTTTGGAAACACTACCCGGTTCGAAATTGAATTATGCCCTTGTGCGCGGTATGCCGGATGAATTTCGCAGAAATCCCCTGTTCACCCTTTTGCGAAATACTTCCGACCTTTATGATTATCCTGTTAGGGTGATAGGCTTGGTGCTCCTTGGCAATCCGATAGAGTTGACTAAGAAAGTCAGGCGTTTTGAATTGAAAAACAGCCTTCAACTGTCCTTACAATGAATCTGCATCAGTTTTCAAAGTATTTAGCCTGGTGTTGTTTGTTCGCCCTTTCGCTCCTTGCCGGCTGCAATGGGCGCGATGCCGTGCAATTGCGCAACAGTGTGTATCGCACCAGGTCTTCCGCATTAAGCCTGAATCGGGATTTACAGCGCATCCAGGACTCTATTAATGGGCTTTTGGGAAACAACGAACAGGGTGCTCAGGATTCCCTGGGTTATTCACCCATCGCTCAAAAACATGTGCTGAATCGGTATCGTTATCTTTATGATGTGCTCAACCCTGAGGAAAAGAACCATTTTGGTCCAGATAATATTTCATGGGATTCTTTGCAGGGGATTTATTACATCAAAAGAGATGATGCCCGCAAGCTTCAAAGCCGCTACGAGGTTTTTGGATGGCATCCCTATTGGATGGGGTCTGCATGGCAGAGTTACAGCTTTAAATTGCTCAGCACCATCGCCTATTACGCCTACAAGGTAGATCCTGAAACAGGAGCCTACACCAACCCCGGTCAAATGCAGGAATGGCTCAGTACGCCTATGTTGGATACTGCCCGCGCTTACGGATGCAAAACCCTCCTAACCATCGCCAACCATGGTTACGAAGAAAACCGGATATTTTTAAATAATGAATCCGCCTGGTCAACCCTGCTCGATACCGTGGCTTCTTTAGTAAAAGCCCGACAAGCTGATGGAGTGGATATCAATTTTGAAATGGTTCCGGAGGAACTCAGCCGACAATACGCCCGGTTCATCACCCAGGCCAGGACGGGACTGAATGCCCGAATAAGCGGGAAAAAAGTCTTTATCTCCGCCACACTGCCGGCATACAGCAACCGCGAGGCTTTCGATTTGAGCACCCTGCAAGCCAACTGCGACCTCCTGGTAATTATGGGTTACGCCTTCCATGCCGGAAAAGAAAGTGGCGGCCCGGTTGCACCAATGCGCAACGTGCGCGGGGGGAAATCTTCATTGGTTGAAACGGTAGATTATTACCTGAAAGCCGGTATTGAACCCCAAAAAACGGTATTGGCTTTGCCGTACTACGGTGCGCAATGGCGAGGACAAAGTACAGATGGACGCAATTATGAAACCTGGTTCGAAAAGGAAATCACCTATCGGGAAGTCATGCAACTCTATGGGAGAGATTATATTGCCCAATATGACCCAATCAGCATGAGTAACTACCATTTTTTACAATTCCCGGATAGTACTTCTGCAGAATGTTGGTTTGACGATGCATTTACTCTCAATAAAAAGTACGACCTTGCGCTGGGAAAAGGTTTTAAAGGAGTAGGTATCTGGGCGCTCGGTTATGACAATGGTTACACCGAGTTGTGGGATCTGCTGGATCGCAAATTCACCACAGATACCCTTACCGTGGTGGATCCCATTGCTGAGGCAGAAGGTTATCCCATTCGATTGGGCAATTGGGCATTAAAACATCAAACCATGCTCCTGGCCGCATTTTTATTCTTTGCTTTGGCTTTCGTGGTTGGGCTGCTGATTGCGTTTAGTGACTGGCGGGTGCGAGAAAGTGCTTTGGGCAACCAGTTAGGTAGATTTACTGTGATGCTCGTAGCCACCATCCTGATTATCCCTTTGTTGGCTCAATTGGGTTGGTTCAGGGAAACCCACTGGGGATTACTCATTGGATACCTATGCGGGGCTATTACCGCCCTGCTTATTTTGAAACTTCGATTTACCTATCATTCCAATAGACCATAGAAAAACCTGAAATATGCAGACACGTGTACCCAAAAGCCCGAAAAAGCCATCTTCTACGAGCTCCCAAATCGTTTCCCGCAAACCTATATTAGATAATGCACCCGACGACAACAGCGCTAATGCCCTGGTGCAGAGGGACATGCAGGAGTTGGCAGCACAAAGTCCGCAAACTCAAAAGCTGCGTGCTGCTCAGGAAATGGCAGATAAAAATTCCGAATCCAATCCTAAGCTTCGGTTGCCGGTACAGGCCAAACTTAAAGTGGGCGCTTCCAATGATCCCCACGAACATGAGGCCGACAAGGTGGCTTCTCAGGTGATGCAAAAAATTCAACAGGCTGTAAGTACTTCTGAATCCCAGGTACAGCGGGAAAAAACCGTTGTCAATCCAAACCCTTCAGCGGAGCTTCAATCCAAATCGCTGGAGGAAGAGGATAATCAGGCGCTCATGAAAAAGGAGAACGATCCTTCCGGAAAAGAGGGCGGTATGGTATCCCCCGAATTGGAGACCGATATACTACAGGCCAAAGGCGGAGGACAACCTTTGGATGGCGGACTGCAAGAGCAAATGGGGCAAGCCATGGGTGCTGATTTCAGCAAAGTACGCGTACATTCTGACGGTCAATCGGATGTGCTCAATCGAAGCGTCGGTGCCCGGGCATTTACTACCGGCCAGGATTTATTCTTCCGGGAAGGCGAATACCAGCCGGATAATGCGGATGGCCAGGAACTTATTGCCCATGAGCTCACTCATGTGATGCAACAGGGAGGTGAAAGTGTGCGCCGAAAGCCGGTAATAGGCGGAGGACTTACCCAAATACTCCAACGGGAAGGTGATGAAGAAGAGGGTGGGGAAGAGGAGGAAGATGAAGATTTCTCCGTGGATGTCGATGAAATGTTTGGTGAAAATGCCGTAAAAACATCACTTGGAGGTTCTAATCCGGAAATGTTTGATGAGCCTGAAACCCAGAAAACAGAATCTGTGGGTGAAGGTACTGTGACCACTACCGAAAAAGGCTCAAAAAGATTTGTCGGTGCCGGTACAGCAGCTCGCAAATTGGTAGAGGCGGATGATACTTCCCTCAAGGAGGCAATCCAGGCATTGGCCCGGGCTGGCGCCTTTGGGGAAGCCCAGGCTAAAAAGTCGGTGGAAACATCCTCCGGTACCAAAGCCTCCATGGAAGGTAGTGCCAAAGGCTTTGCCGGTGCCGAAGGCGAGGCTGTAGCCGCAAGAGTGGTAGATGTCATTGAAGGGTTGACCCTTTTGGCGCGGGTTACCGGCAAAGCCGGCGTAGGTTTTGACCTGGAAGGTCTGATGGAGGTATCCAAAGAGGTAGGTGGGGTAGAATTTGCCGCCAAGATGCAGGCCAAACTCAGCGGTTTTGCCGGTGTATTGGCCGAGGCAAAGGGCAAAATAAACATCAATGCCTTTGGTATGGCAGCCGAAGGGAAAGCTTATGCTTTCGCAGGTGCTAAATCCGAAGGTGAGGTTAGTATGGAATTAAAGGCAGGTCAACTCGGATTTGATGGCAAGGCGGAATTCGAAGCCATGGCCGGAGCCGAGGCTGGCGCTGAAGGCAAAGTTGCCATTGGTCTGGAGGGCATCACCGTAAGTGGCAAGGCAGAGGCATTTGCCGGCGCCAAGGTCAAAGGCGGGGCCTCAGCTTCTCTTACCTACCAGGGCAAAGTACTGGTAAAAATCTCTGGGGAACTCGAAGCGTCCGCCGGCGTGGGCGGCAGTATTGAAGGGGAGTTCTCTATTAAAAACGGCAAACTGGTCATCAGCGGTAAACTCGCCGGTGCGCTTGGGCTTGGTGCCGGTGCCGCAGCTTCCGTTACCATAGACTTCAATACAATTGTGGATATTATCGGCGAGAAAATCAAGGCAGCAGTGACTGAGGCAGCTCTCGATAACCGCAGCTTAGCCGACGACGACCGCAAAAAAGCAGAGGATGTCACTCCCGAACAGCAAAGCAAAATTGAAACGGAACTGTACAACGCCGTGTACAACCATTTGCTCGCTTACGGCAAGAAAAAAGAGAAACTCTTCACCTCAACTAATTTTCTGGGCCGAAAAAAGGCCGACCACCTGGTCAAAAGGGAAAATGTGCAGGAAATCATTGACAATAAAATACGCAAAAATGCTGATCTTGGAGAAAAGGTTAAGTACAAATTCTCCGACGCCATTTTGGTAAAAGCCTGTATGGATGCATTTGGTAATCAGATAAACCGGGGCGGAATCATTATACAGGCCGGCGTTATCCGGGCTTTTGATGTCAAAAAAGCATTGTAAGAAGCAATATTAAACCATGGAAAATAACAATCACTTTTTTAGTCACAAAACCCATGTTTCCCTGGCGCTGCCGTTTGGCTGGGAGGAACCTGATGAGGGTACTTATGTATTCGAGCTCGCCGACGTACTCGATGAGGAGGAACTGCTCAATGCCGAAGGTTCCAGGCTGTTTAATCCCCGCTGGATGATTGAACTCTTTCCCCTCCCTAATACAGACTCCCGCAACTTACAGGAGGCTTCCAAGGCACTACTATCTAAATCCAGGGAGGATTTCCGGACACTTCGCCATGTTGAATTGCTGGTGGACGGTTATCCCGCCGTTTGCGATGAGTTTTCCTACCGCGATGCAGATTACAAAGGCCATTTGATTCATCACCAGGCCTTTGTGCTGGTGGATAACGTACTGTTTAGTTTCACCGGTATCCTTCCGCTGGAATTGCAGGAGGACTTTGCTTCTGCTTTTGACGATGCACTGCAATCTGTTCGTTTCATTTTACCTTCTTCATTGGCTTGAAAAACTCAAAAATATGGATACATTGACCAAATTGACCAGCTATTACAACCCGGAGACCCGGGTATCTGTCATGGTACCGGAAGATTGGACCGGAGTCCAGGTGAGTCCAACGATGTTTAGGATTTTCGGATTGCCAGAATTTGGTTTTGAGTCGCATTTCGATGAGTACCGGGTATCTATGAGTTTTGAGATGATGTCGTTTCCTACCCTCCAGGGCGACTGGTTTGAAACAATAGTTCAACAGAATAATCTCGATATGGAGGTGGAGTACAATGCCTACCACCTGGAAGACGAAACCTTCTTTGAACTTGGCCCCCATAGGGCCTACAAGAAACACTATACCTGGGTAGAAGAAAATTCCGGCTTGACGCTTTTTCAGTTACAGGCCCTGATTTATTCTGGCCCCCATGATTTATACGTGGTGAATGCCGCTGTATTAGAAGGATTAAAATCCAGGTACGCCCCTATTTTTGATTCCATCCTGGCTTCTACCCGTATAATACCGCCGAAGTTCTGAGACTATCGGCCGAAGGGCAAAATATCTCAGAAATTGGAGCGAAAAAACTCCCCCCTAATGCTATAATGACTAAAAGGCACTTCGAATATTTACACCGAACCATCATTTGCTGTGTTTGGGGAATACTCTGCTCGATTTGTCTGCGAGTTATTCCAGGTTTAGAAATTTAAGAAACGCCCCAAATCCTTGCCCCAGTCCCCTTTGGTGGAAAGCTTTAATAGTCTTTGGCCTGATCTTCTAAAGGCGGCTTTTAATTGACCCTCATGCACTTCCCGGCTCCTTTTGTAATCCCCCATCACTTCCGAAGACCCCAAATCCAACCAACCTTCCTTTCCTGTTTCCGGATTCCGGACCCTCCAAAGTCCGGATTGTGGAATTTCTTCCTCCAATGGATTCCAGATGCGGATTCCTATTACTTCATGACGTCTGCCTAACCGTGCCAAGGCCAATTCGTCATGCCAGTCTGCAAAATCAGATATCAGAAAAACCAGCGAACTACGGCGAATACGGCGCGCCAAAAAAGCTAAAGCGTTTGAAATATTAGTTTTTTGACCTTGAGGCTGATAAGTTTCAAGTACTTGTAAAATTCTTTGCAGGGTCTGGTTGCTTTTTCCTGGAGGCAAAAACAGTTCGTTATCTTCCGTAAATAGTAACAAGCCTACGCGGTTTTGCATGTAAAATGCGGCTGTAGCCAAGGTGGCTGCCAACTCCTGCTGAATGCTTTTGTTTCTCTTACCCAGGATGCCGATGCGCATGGAAGCACTTACATCCAGTAAAAGTATAACCTCCTGTTCGCGTTCAGCCTCAAAAACCTTGATATACGGCTGTACCATGCGAGCTGATACATTCCAGTCTAAGTAACGCACATCATCTCCCCAAACATAGGGTCTTACCTGGCTGAATTCCAGGCCATCTCCTTTTGCGGTACTCCTGAATAATCCAGATTGAAAATGCCGACTGAGCCGGCGAGCTTTGATAGACAACAATCTCGCCTTTCGGGCTATTTCTTTTAAATTCAATCTTACTTGATCAGTTCATACTTGTACTGCACGCGCACGATGGTTGGCGCACCGGTCACCGGGTCCTCATGGTCGAGGAAGATATCAACGTCAATGGTTTCAGATTGATCCTTTTCGGTGCTGTCGAAGATAACGTGTAAGATACCCTTTTCGCCGGGTTTAATAGGCTTTTCCGGATATTCCACGGTGGTGCAATCGCAGGCGGAAACTAAGGTAATTACAATATCTTGAGTGCCGGCATTGACAAATTCAAAGTCGTGAGTTCTTTTTTCGCCCTTTTTCACAGGGCCGAAATCCACCATTTTTTCCTTGAATTCCATTTTAGGTGCGCTGTCAATAGCTGGTTTTGGCGCAGGAATACTGTCTTTGGAAGTGGGTAGCGATTGTCGGTTGGGTGCAGGTTTGGCAGTTGGTTCAACCTTACGCAGGCGTGTACTTTTAATGATGATACTGGTTGGGCCTTTGACAATTTTGAACTCTGAGCGCCGATTAAGTGAATGAGCAGCCTCCTTTTCCTCTTCTGAAGCAAGCTTTTCGATAAAATCCGGTGTAAGCACATCACCTTCTTTGAGGAAAGTATTTACAGAGGCTGCTTTGGCATTGACGGTCTGGGGGGCTGATTCACCATAACCTTTAGCCTCTACGCGCTCTCTGGGGATGCCTTTGCGCACCAGCCAGCGACGTGTAGATTCAGCGCGGCGCTGGGAAAGGTCTTTATTGTAGGCGTCATTGCCCCTGTTGTCTGTATGGGAAGAAAGCTCGATTACCATTTCCGGATACTCGGTCATCAACTCATATACCACCTGAAGATCGGGTTCCGATTCCGGCTTGATGACGTCGCTGTCGAAGTCAAAAAGGATATTTTCCAGGACTATTGGATTCTCAATGGTGATGGTGTCGTATTCCGGCTGT
The DNA here is from genome assembly GCA_964439115.1 of uncultured Saprospiraceae bacterium. Lineage (GTDB taxonomy): Bacteria > Bacteroidota > Bacteroidia > Chitinophagales > Saprospiraceae > UBA2329. The sequence continues at coordinate 8,348 of CAYTNI010000026.1, read as the reverse complement.
GGCGGAGGAACCGGCTTTGGCTTAAGGTAGAAACGATGCTCAAAAGTTTTGGTCTCCTGAAGTCCGGAAGTATTAAAGGTGATGGAATCCGGATAAAATCCTTCTTTATCCACTACGATTTTGTAAGCCATGTCCAACACAAGCGGATAGTCAAAGCGATTTCCGCGATCATTGGAGCGGGAGTCAATCTTACCAGGCACATTGTTTTGAACTTCGACGAGTGCTACGGTAGCTGCATTGAGGGGTTTTTTGGCCTGATCAAAAACGCCTACAACGAGATTGGCAGAAACACGCGCCAGTTCAAAGCTGTAAATATCATCACAACAGGTTTTGCTTCGCAATGAGCGACCACCCGGCCTGTTGGAGGTAAGTACCCCTTTATAGCCACTTTCATCCAGGCTGAGAGATTGGTCATCCAGGCTGGTGTTGAATCCGGCACCCATATTGGCGGGGGCGCTCCAGGCAGTTCCGTCCCAAACGGTGTAGAAAAGGTCATACCCACCGAAGGTAGGATGGCCGTCTGAGCTGAAATAGAGGGTTCCGTCTCTGAAAAAGGGCGTTTCTTCATTGCCGGGTGTATTGATCTTTTCACCGAGATTAACTGGATTGCCATATTCGTTTTCGCCGGTACGGGTAGCGTAGTAAAGGTCAAAACCACCAAACCCACCCGGCATATTGGCGGAGAAATACAGCACTTCTTTGCCAAAAAGTTCACCAACGGCAGGGTGCAGCGCTACATATTCTCCGTTTACACCTTTCACTTCATTGGCAGCGCCTTCCACACCGGCGGCCATGTAAATTTTTCCTTCACTGCGCACATTGCCATTCAGTATCGCTCTGGTAATAAATACCCGATTATCGCGGTTGGAAAAGCTAATATTTACAGTATGTGCTTCCGGGCGATTAATTTTTTCACTCAGTGCTTCCGGTTTTTGCCACACCTGCTCGTCATTTTGCGCAGCACTGAACACCTGGGCGAACCGGAGAGGATTTTTTTCCTCATCGACAATGACTTCCTTGTTATTAAAACCTACGTAGTAGAGTTTGTTGTCAGGACCAAAAGCCGGGGAGTATTCCGAATTGGGGGTGTTGAGATTTCTGCCTACATTTTCGAGAAGTACGCCTTTACCAACTGTACCGTCAGAATTGGCTATTCCGAGCTCCATGGCTGTTTCGGCACCTGAGATTTCGTTGCGCAGCAGAGTTTTTAGTGAGTCCCCACTGGTGCTTTCCAGGACTTTTTGGAATTCTACGATGGCGTCCTCATACTTACCGTTCATTTTTAGTGACCGGGCATAGAAATACCGCTTGGAGGCGAATTCGTTAGTTTTGTCATTGCGTAGAATGCGGGTGTAGTAGCGTTCTGCCTTGACATAATCCCGGACCAGGTAGTTCAAATCCCCGAGAATTGGGATGAGGTTTTTATCCTGTTTGTCTTCGTATGCTTCCTCAAATTTTAGGATAGCGTTGTAATAATCTTGACGTTGCAAGAGGTCGTTCGCAATTTCAATTAGTTTTTCATAATTGGATTTGCGTATGGGTTGAGCCCAGGCAGCAGGAAGTATTGCGGCCATAAGCGAAATGAGCAACAGAAGGCGTTTCATAGAGAAAAACGTTTTGCTTGGTGTAGAAACGTACATGTTGGTACCAATATTGAATGATGGCCTAAAAACGCGGGCAGAAGATAATGGGTTTAATATCCGGCTTTTTATAGACTTTCAGGATGTACCATGCCGACACTTCAAAACCTCCAACTGTCTGACTGGCAGCCGCAAGAGAGGAAAGGTTCATGTCGTAGCTTGCTGCCACCCGTAGGTCTTCATAATCCATACCAACAAGCACCTGAAGGGCATCGCCAAGACGATATCCGGCGCCCACATTGAGTTTGACATCTTTTTTGAGATCGTAAATGCCCCAGAGTTGACCAACAGCTTCAAAAGCTCCGGAGGTGGTTTGAATCAGCACGGTGGGATTCAGTGACCATTTACCTTTGTACGGCATGAAATATTGGGCATGCATGGACATGCGCATAGGGCGCTGAGCTGCTTCTTCATTAACGATAAAGGTGGTATCGTGAAGGGCGTAGCGCGGCGTGTTGAGGTGAAAGCCGGAGATCCCAATTTCCAGGGAGCGGTTGCCGGCCATTTTGGTGCGCAGCATAAGCCCCGCATTAATATCCGTGTAGTTCAGGTTTTCCCGAATGTTGCGCAAGTCCTGACTGTTGCCAAATCGGCCGTTTTGGTAGCCGTCTTCCAGCCAGGCCACAGCTGCGCCAGCGGTACCAATGTTGACGCGGCGTTGTACTCTTGTGCCTTGAACTCCGAGCGTGAGGACGGAGTTTTTACCCATGGCTGCATGGTAGGCCAGCGAAAGTCCGGATACGTTGGTCTCCAAAAAAAGACTGCCCGCTACGTCATTGACGTTGACTGCACCCACACCAATCCAGTCATTTTTTCCAAGACCTCGCACGATGGGTGCATCCAGATATACGCCGGGAGTTCTGTACTGAAATCCTATCACGTTGGCCCATTGGTCGCGGTAAATTCCACCCACCCGGGCAGTGCCCTCGTAAGCGCCGGTAAGTGCAGGGTTAAGGGTCATAGGAGACATGTTGAACAGCGTGTAGTGGATGTCCTGCCCTTTGAGTGATGGTATCCACAGGATGCTGACAACGAAGGTCAAAAGTTGAAAATACTTCATGCCGGTGTTGTTTGCTTTTCTTGGAGGCGAAATATAGAGCTTTTCGCTAACATTCACCCTACCAAAAAAACTTTATGCAGGCTGGCTTGGAAAAATGATATGGTTTTAGAGCATGCCTGCCCCATTTCTTCAGGTAATTTGTCACCTTCAAAGGGATGTGAGCAACCAAACACATGATCTGCTCCTGAAATCATCATCAACTCTGCATGCGGATTCCATTCGCATAAAGACAAAGCCGCTTCAGGCTTTACGGAGGTATCCGCATCACCATGTACCACTAAACAAGGTTTTTCCAGACTTTTTATGGCAGTTTCTACTTTAAGGCGGTCCTGATGCTGGATGTAATCTTCATACAAATCGAGATATACCGGCATTTGTTGGCCCGTTCGGGCATTAAAAATATGGATGACACCTTCTTTTTTCCAGGTTTCCAACATGGGATTTCCCTCCCAAAGAAATGCCAGGTTGGAAACGCCGGCCCAGGTGGATACTGCCTTGATGCGGTCATCCTGAGCCGCCTTTAATAACGCGATGCCGCCACCTCTGCTGTGACCCACCAGGGTCATTTGACTGAGGTCAGCTTCAGATGGAGGTATGGGGGCATGGCCGGCCGACAACCAGTTGAGCACGACGCCCAAATCTGCCAGCTCCATACTAAAGGTATTCCTCCCAAACGCCTCCAGGTCAGTAAAAGCATATGGGTCTCTATGATTGACACCGTTGTGTGAAAAATTAAATTTGACAAAAATGAAACCTGCCTGGGCAAATTTTTCCGCTACAAGATTCCAGCAGCCCCAGTCTTTGAACCCTTTGAATCCATGCAAAAAGATAACAATCGGCTTGGCACGGCCGTCGGGTACATAGTATAAATCAGTAAGGAAAGGCCTACCGGATGGACTTTGTAAATGCGTGTTGAGCTTTTTAAGCATCAATACCCTGGATTTTGAACCATAGCACCGGCGGTAAGGTCTATCTCTGCCTGCGGAATGGGAAATAATTCATTCTTACCTGCCGCAAATCCGAAGGGCGCTAACCTGGCAGCTGCCTGTCCGGTGCGCACCAGCTCGAACCACCGATGCTGCTCCATGGCAAGTTCCACGCGGCGTTCCCGCCAGATGGCCGTTCGAAGCAGGACTTGATCTGTGGTGGTTAATCGCGGCAATACGGACATCGGTCTGTTGCCGCGTGCTCTATCCCTCACTTGATTGAGATAAACCAGCGCCTGTGCCGGTTTGCCATTTTCATTCAGCGCCTCTGCGGCAATCAGCAATACATCAGCATAGCGCAGAATTCGGATATTGCTAGGGCCATTGTCCTGAAGGCCGGGGTGATTGGGTGTCCATGCCTTCTGGTTGTAGCGCTCGTTGAGCATTTCAGGATTGTCCTGCACAATGCCTGAACCATCGGGCAGAACTTCCCCTACATAGAGAATGGTGGCATCCCGCCGTGGATCTCCTGGTTCGTATGCGGCAATAAGCTGGTCGCTTGGGGTGTTAAATCCCCATCCTAAGTTAGGGGTACCCCGAACACCCTGAATCATGTTGTATGGCGTAGCGCCTGAATAGGATTCCTCTAAAGCTGTAGCCTGAATTTCAAATACTGACTCGCTGGAGTTCTCGCCCTCTGGCAAAAAAATCCGCCCGTAGTTGGCAAAAAGCGCATACTGGTTGGAATTGATTACGTCCAGGGCATACTTCTCGGCATTGACAAAATCTCCGAGGGTAAGATACACCTTCGACAGGATGCCTCGTGCCGCACCCTTGGTGGCTCGGCCCATGTCGGCGGCCGAATACTGACTTTTCTCTGGCAGCACCTCGATGGCATCTTTCAAATCCTGAATGATAAGGTTGTAAACCTCCGCTTTCGGCGCCCGAGGCTGGGTATAATACTCCGATTCCACCAAAGGCCTGGTGATTAGCGGAATATCGCCGAACCAGCGCACCAGGTAGAAATAGTAATGCGCTCTGAGGAATTTGGATTCTCCAATGAGTCGGTTTTTCAGGTTTTCATCCATATTCACTTTAGAAATACCCTCGATAGCGGTATTGGCGCGAAAAATACCGCGATAATACCCGCGCCAGGCGAGTCTTGGCTCTTCCGGGAAGGAAGGGCCGTAAGTGAAGTTATCGAAAGTGGTGAGTCGTTGGGCATCCGCGGGAAAACTGCCCTTGGTGGCATCATCAGAAACGATATCCGTCATGGCGAGAAAGGGGAAGGCGATGCAGTCCCACTCCCGAAGTTGATTATATACCGCATTGGTGGCCCACACCGCATGATCGGCAGTCTGAAAATAGTTTTCTGCATTGATTTGACCCTGAGGTTTTACCTCCAGGAATTCTTCGTTGCAGGAAACCATGCCAATTCCAAGCGCCAGGATGGTCAACAGGCTTTTTGGTAGCTTTTTCATCATCGTGGTGTTTTTGAGAATAATCGTTTTTTTGATCAAAAGTTCGCATTCAGCCCCAGAAGGAAGGTACGCGCTGTTGGGTAAATCCCTCCATCAATCCCTACCTGGAGTACATTTTCACTGCCAATTTCCGGGCTATACCCGGAGTAGTTCGTCCAAAGGATAACATTGTTACCGCTAAGGTAGATTCTCAGGTTTGACATATTTATCCTTTTTAACAGGCTTTGCGGCAAGGTGTAGCCCAATTGCACGCTTCTCAGTCGCATGAAGGAGCCATCCTCCAAAAATCGGTCGGAAACATTGAAATTGGGATAACCGCCATTTGTTGCTCTCGGCGCTGTCGTACTCGTTCCTTCACCTGTCCAGCGATCTAAAAAGACGGATTCAAAGTTTGGTATCCCGAAACCGCGGGCCATCAGCTTGGAATTGAGAATTTTATTGCCTGAAACGCCGTTGAAATCCATAGAAAAGTCAATGCCTGCCACCTCAAACCCCGCGTTAAACCCGTAAATTAAATTGGGAATCGGACTACCGAGATAGGTACGGTCGTCGGGAGAAATCAACCCGTCACCGTTCACATCTTCAAAACGAAGGTCTCCGGGACGTACTATTCCCTGATTGGGGAATTGGGCAATATCTTCGGTATTCTGATAAACCCCCGCTACGCGGTATCCATAAAATGCGCCAATAGGACTTCCCACTTCCGTTAGCGTCGCTACTTCCCCTGAGATGATGGCACCGCGCAGCGCTTCATTGCCGGTTCCTAAAGAAAGTACTTCATTCTGCAAGGTGGAGCCATTTATCCCCAGGCGATAATTAAACTTACCCAACTTTCCGCTGTAGTTCATGGCACCCTCCCAACCTTGATTGAGAACCTCTGCTGCATTGACGTATGGGTCACCGGAAGAGCCCACATAATCCGGAATTGGTACGGGCACCAGGATCTTATCGGTCCGGCGACGGTAGTGGTCAATTTCCAGCGTCAGCCTGTTGTCCAGTACGCCTAGTTCGACGCCGTAGTTGAGGCTGTTGCTGAGCTCCCATTGTAAAAACGGGTTGGCAAGGGTGATGACCGTTGCTCCGAAAAGCAATTGCTCATCGGGACCAAAAACGCTGCTCAGGTTATTGGTTACTGTGGGTACAGCGGCACTGGCAGGAATTTTATCATTGCCTAATCTTCCCCAACTGGCACGCAATTTGAGGTTGCTCAACAACTTTTGATTGCGGAGGAATGGCTCATCAATCACCCGCCAGGCAAATGCTAAGGAGGGGAAACTACCAAAGCGACGCTCTGAACCGAACTTGGAGGAACCATCACGCCGCCAGGAAGCCGTGATAAGGTATCGGTCAAAAAGCGCATAATTCAATCTGAACAGCGTGGATAAATAGCGCTCCGGTGTGTTACCGAAGTGATAGTTGGTAGCGGTCTGTGCATCGCCTGAGTTTAGATAAAAGAACTCCTCGGTGTCGCCAATCAGACGGGTTCTGCCGCCTCCTATACCTTCTCCGCTGATGGCTTGTACCGTATAACCTCCAAGTAGGTCAATCCGGTGCTTTTTCCATTCCCTTCGGTAGTTAAGGGTATTTTCCCATTGCCAGTCCACACCACGGAAGAATCCTGCAAAAATTCGGCTCTCCGGATTTTGCTGCTTGTCGTTGACAAAAAACTGTGGTTCGTAGCTTCGGTTGCGGTTGTTGACCAGGTTGAAGCCAAAACTGCTCCTGGCGCTGAGGTGTTTTGTCAAAAACACATCGCTGTACATGTTGCCGGTGAATTGTTGCCCGTATCCTCGGTTGTAGCTGTTGTATTCGAGCTGTGCCGCCGGATTGCTGACGTTGGAGTTGCGGGAAGTGTTGCCATAATTGCCGAGGCTGTCTCGAACAGGTGCCGTAGGATCTGCCGCAATGGCATTAAATACTATGCCACCGGGTTCGCGGTTGTTGTCGGTCATTACAAAGGCCACATTATGTCCAAATTTGAGCCATTTTGAAAAGCGATACTCATTATTGATGCGTAGCGTATATCGGTTGAAGTAGGAAGACCGGATAATACCCTCCTGACGGAATACATCCCCGCTGATGCTGTAAATCATGTTTTCTGATCCACCCGCAACATTGAGGTTGTAATTTTGTATCAGCCCATCCTGATAGATAACATCCTGCCAGTCTGAGCCCTCTCCAAGTGCCGCCGGGTCTGTATAAACAGGGCGACCGCCACTATTGACAGAAATTTCATTGACCAGCGTGCCATATTCCGTAGCATTGGTAAGGTCGAGGCGTTTTTCGGCTTGCTGCTGACCCACGTAACTATTTAGTGAGACGCGGGGCTTCTGGCTTCTTGAACCTTTCCTTGTGGTGATGAGAATGACACCATTAGCGCCTCTGGTGCCGTAAATTGCTGCTGCAGAAGCATCTTTGAGCACTTCCATGCGCTCAATATCGGCTGCATTGAGAAAGTCAATATTGGTGAGAATCAGACCATCCACCACAAATATGGGAGAAGCTCCGTTCAGGGTACCTGTTCCCCGGATGCGTACCACAGGCCCTTCACCCGGACGGCCAGATGCTGCACTGACCTGGACACCAGCTACTTTGCCTTGAAGTGCCTGAAGTGGGTTGGCCGCAGCAATTTTCTGGATATCTTCAGACTTAACGCTGCTGACCGAACCTGTAAGATCGCTTTTTCGCTGCGTGCCATATCCTACCACCACTACCTCGTTGATTAGGGTTGCCTCCTCGCGAAGCACAACATCCAGGGTATTTCCACCTTTAAGTGGAATTTCCTGTGTGGTATATCCCGTGTAGGAAAAGACCAGGGTGGAATACGGATCCTGGATTTTCAGACTCCAGGAGCCGTCAATGTCGGTAATAGTACCTACCGAAGAGTTCTTGACTAAAATATTGGCTCCGATGAGTGACTCTCCCTTTTCGTCTGTGACTTTTCCGCTTACAGATACCTGCGCGCTGAGGGCCGATTGACACAGCAAACCCAAAGCTGCAAGGATAAACTTGAATTGCATGGTTCTCCTTTTATTTTATGAAATAGGCTATTCCGTAAGGGTAATTCTTTCGTTCAGACTGGCATTGGAATCCCCGCCAACCCAGATGTCAAAATCCCCCGGTTCGTACTTGAAACGCAGTTGGGCATTGTAAAACCGCAAATCGCGGGCATTCAACTCAAAAGTTACTGTTCGGCGTTCTCCTTTCTGAAGTGATATTTTTTGAAAGCCTTTTAATTCCC
>CAYTNI010000025.1:0-16866 GCA_964439115.1 uncultured Saprospiraceae bacterium | reverse complement strand
GAGGGTGCTCATAATAACATGCTTGGGTAATTAAAAAATTAAATGTCAATGGAAGTGAGTCGGCCTTCCCGGCTGCGTTTCTGGTATGCCATGTAGACGAGATAAGCAATGAAACCCCAAATTGCCAGCAACAAAAGCCGTGAAATATTCACAAAGAAGATTTTGCGCTTCAGCTCGGTAACGACGTCCGGATTAGCAATATTACTCTCAATCGCGTTGTAGATGGCCACATTGGTGATAGAATCCCATATTCCCGGCAAACTGGCGATGAATACAGCAGAAAGAATAACCGGTGTGACAAACTGAATGATGAATTTAAAAATCACAGGTACTTTGATATCCGCACCCCGGGTGATTTCCGCCCATCCCTTATCTATACCGAAAAAATAGGCGAATAAGATGATCTCAAACAAAGCAAAGACGACTAAGGATACCGTGCCGGCCCAGTAGTCGTATTCATCAAAAACGCCGTACTGGAAAAACAGTACAGTGGGCAAGCCTAATATGAAAACAATCAGCCCAAATGCCCAGGCAGCAGGTTCCCTTTTCCAGCCGAATTCATCGCGCAGAAAGCCCATGACCGGGGTTCCCATGGCTAAGGAGCTGGTAACTCCGGCAAAAAACAAAAGCCCAAACCACATAATACCCGCCACTACGGCCAATACCGGGCCCCATTGTTGAAACAGGTATGGCAAGGTGCGGAAACCGAGCCCCAAGCCTCCCGCCTGTTGCACAAGGTCTTTCATGCCGTCAATTCCAAAATATCCGACGGTGATGGGGATGACGATAGCGGCCCCAAGCACTACTTCTACGAATTCGTTCATCCAGCCGGCGCTCATGGCATTCAGCGCCACGTCGTCTCGCTTGCGCAGATAAGATGCGTAGCATTGAATACTTCCCATGCCCACCGAGAGGGTGAAGAATATCTGTCCGGCGGCTGCCAGCCAAACCTTACCCGACCAAATCGAAGAAAAATCGGGCGTCCAGAGGAAATTCAGACCTTCTGTTCCGCTAAATACCGCACCGTTATTCCCTGCTTCAAGTGTCACCCCGCGGATAGCGAGTAGTACGCCAAAGGCAATCAGTAGGGGCATCCCGACTTTAGCGACTTTCTCGACGCCGCCGCTCAGTCCACGGGAGAGGATATAGGTGTTCAATACCAGGCAAAACAGCCAGAAAACTACATTTTGATAATCCCCAAAGCTGGTATAACCGGAGAAAAAGCCTGCCACCTGCTCGCGGTCCATACCGGTGAAAGTGCCGGAAATGGAATGCCAGATGTATCCGAGTGTCCAGCTTTCAAGGTAACAATAATAAGCTGCTACCGCTACATTGGTGAAGATACCGAAAACGCCAACGTACTTCCATATAAATTGCTTAGGCGCCATGGAGTCCAGGATGAAGGGCGTGCTGTGATGGCCTTTGGTACCGCCGAAGCGACCCATGCTCCATTCTACAAAAAGGAGAGGGATACCCATCAGGAGGAAGCAAACCAGGTAAGGAATGATGAAGGCGCCGCCTCCGTTTTGCACGGCCTGTACAGGGAAACGAAGGAAATTACCCAATCCTACCGCGTTGCCGGCCATTGCCAACACCAGGCCTACCCGGCTACCCCAGGATTCTACTTGTTTACTCATCGGTGTTTTATTTCGTTTTGAGACTCCGGGAAGAGTCAAATGACTTTTGCGGCGTTAAGGTACTTTATTTTTGTTTTCAGCAATACTAAAATGCATATTTTTCGGCGAAAAAGCCGTGTGGCTGCTATTTTTGTAGGGGGAGAAAGAACCAAACAATTTGCTAAAAGAACCAACAGATGACGAGCTCCTGCGTCAGTTGCCCCAAGCGGGGGAGCTAATAATGGAGTTGATTTTCCGAAGGCATTACGAAGCTGTCTGCAAGGCAGTATTTCGAATAATCCCTGAGCAGTCCACTGCGGAGGATCTTGCACAGGACGTATTTTACGAATTGTGGCGCCGAAAAGACAGCCTGCAGATTACCACCTCGCTGGGAGCTTATCTTCGTCGGGCGGCAGTAAACAAGGCTCTCAACGTGCTGCGAGGTCGGAAAATAAAGCTGGAGGAAGAAGACCAGTTAGGCCAGGTACCGAGTGCTGAAGCAGACGCGCAGCGGATGCTCGAGGCAGAGGAACTCCAACAATTGCTGAGTGATTCTGTAGCATCGTTGCCGGAAAAGTGCCGGGTGATTTTTGTGCTCAGCCGATTTGAGCACATGTCGTATGGTGAAATTGCAGAGCAACTGCAAATTGCACCCAAAACCGTGGAAAACCAGATTTCAAAAGCATTGCGTTTACTCCGACAGGCTCTTGGGCATTATTTGGGATTGACGCTGTTATTTTTTTATTCAGGATGAATAGGGGTTTTACCCTAAAATAGTGTCTGTTTATTTGGAATAGCTACCATATGATACCATCTGAAGAAATTATTGTTTTTTTAACCAAGCTTTGGAATGAGGAACCACTCACCCAGGATGAAGAGCGTCAACTTGAATCCTGGCGCGCATTGCCCGGTGCTGCTGAAACCGAGGAAGCGCTCTACAAAACCTGGTTAGCAGCAGAAAGCTACCCCCATACATATTCAGTAAATACGGAACAGGGATGGGCAAAATTCAAATCCCGCATTCATGCCAACACCCCGGCAATTACTCAGAAGCCCCGGATAATTTATCCACGGCGACGCTGGATTAGATTGGCAATGGCCGCGGCTTTCCTTGGAGCCGGGTTTTTCACCTGGTGGAGCCGCCCACAGCCGGAGGAATTGTCCATTCGAACGATAGCTGCAACGACGACTACGCCCATGGAGATAGCGCTGCCCGACGGTAGCCTGGTTGTTCTACAGAGCGGCAGCTCACTTTCCTGGCCTGAACCATTCGAAAAGGCGCCCCTGCGAGAGGTCAATGTGTCAGGACAGGCTTATTTCAAAGTTAAAAGCGATGCATCAAAGCCCTTTCGGGTGAAGAGTGATTATGCTTATGCGGAGGTTTTGGGTACCTCCTTTAATGTCAGAGCTTCTCTCGGCGGGGGAGGTATGGAGGTAACCGTGGAGGAGGGGAAGGTGCGCCTGACCGGTAATGCCCAGTCCGTGATTTTGGAAGCAGGGCAACGCGGCTTTTTCCGTATGGATGGTGAGATTATCACCAAAAGCGATGAGGACATAAATGCGTTGTCATGGCTGCGGGGGGAATTAAAATTCCGGGATACGCCGCTCGCTGAAGTGCTCGATGCGGTAAATCGCCACTACGACGTACACATTGCACTGCCGACAAGAGCGCTGGAGCGGTGTTCCTATACGGGGAAGTTTAGCGGAGTCACCCTTGAAGAGGTCATAGCAACCATCGAACTCACTTTTGGAGGTAAGGTAGCCATGACCTCTACAGGAAAGTATATACTCAAAGGTGGATCTTGCGGCAGATAATCAGGATCCGAGGTAATTTTTGAGCAATTTACTCCGGTTGGTGGCGCGCAATTTATTGATTGCCTTATCCTTGATTTGGCGTACACGTTCACGAGTGAGACCGAACTTATCACCTATGTCTTCCAGTGACATGGGGTGTTCAACGCCGATGCCGAAATAGAGTTTAATGACATCGCACTGTCTCTCTGTGAGGGTGGATAGTGAACGCTCGATTTCGCGGCGCAAGGACTCCCGGTATTCCAGTTCAGCGTCGGTACCGGGCGTACCGATATTTTCGAGCACATCGAGCAGAGAGTTGTCTTCACCTTCTACGAAAGGGGCATCCATAGAGACGTGACGAGCGGCTACGCCGAGAGTGGTTTCGACTTCTTCTGTTGGAATCTCCAGGAGGTCGGCGAGTTCTTCAGCACTTGGTTCGCGTTCGTACTCCTGTTCGAGTTCAGAAAAGGCCTTATTGATTTTATTGAGAGACCCAACCTTGTTGAGGGGGAGTCTGACAATACGGCTTTGTTCTGCGAGTGCTTGCAGGATGGACTGCCGAATCCACCAAACTGCGTAGGAGATGAACTTAAAGCCTCTGGTTTCGTCGAATCGCTGAGCGGCTTTGATGAGGCCAAGGTTGCCCTCGTTGATGAGGTCACTCAGGGAAAGGCCTTGATTTTGGTATTGTTTGGCAACAGAAACGACAAATCGAAGATTGGCTTTTGTGAGTTTTTCCAAAGCAGCCTGGTCACCCTGTTTGATTCGTTTGGCCAAGTCCACCTCTTCTTCCGGGGTGAGGAGGTCCACCTTACCAATTTCCTGGAGGTATTTTTCCAGCGATTGGCTTTCCCGGTTGGTAATTGATTTGGTGATCTTGAGTTGTCTCATTCAATGACACTTTTTAAATTAATACAAAAGCTTTACATGAAAGTAATAATGATATTTTCAAGTACATTTCAGGATAAGATACAAGGAACACATCCTGAAATGCATTTTGGAAACAACACTATAACCGCCTTGGTTTGATTTGAATATTTTGGAAGGACTTTTTTTCATTTTCGGAGCGCAAAAGTACGTTAATTTTCAGGCTTTGTCAAGTTATTACCAATAAAATAACAGGGCGCAAACAAAAGAAAATGAGGGCTGTTTTGGAAAAATCATTTATTTCTTTTTTATTGCGTCCGATTATTAAATTAGAGACCCGTCATGCTCATCTATCATATATTATGAAAAGAGTACATTACAAATTTGAATATTTATTTAAGGCATCGCCTACGATCCTTTATCAGTTTTTGACAGACCCTTCGTGCCTGATCAGGTGGTTTTGCGACGAGGTGGATGTCACCGGAGATGTATATACCTTTCGATGGGGTGAGACTGAGGAAATTGCCGTTGTGGTAGATGATTTTGAAGAAGAGCTGTTTCGCTTGCATTGGGAAAATGCCGATGCGGACCAAGAACACCTCGATTTCAAAATTTCCACCTCAGACGTCACTGGGGACACTATCCTTCACATTCGCGACTACTGTGACGCAAATGAAGTAAATGACCTGCAGCGGTATTGGGATGCTCTTATGACGCGACTTCGGGCAGTTTGCGGAGGTTAACACCCTATTTTACCCCAAAACGAGCAGCGAATTCAGGCAAAAGCAGGGCTTTTATTTCCGAATAGGGCACAAACAAGCGTATTTCCCCCATCGCATAGGCTGCGATTTCGTAAGGTGAATAATTGAAAATCACCCCCTTTCCTGTCAAGCCAAAGTTCTTCGTAACCTCAATTTCATTACTAAAAAGCACCTGATCCAGGGATTCTTCCGGTTTTAAACCGAACTGTTTGCGGACAGCATTTTCCAGATATGGGCTTATTTGTTCTGTATAACCCTCTTGGAACACATCAGCAAGGCCAAAGGATTTTGAGGTGTTCAGGTCATAGGAACTCAACATCGTCGCATAATTGCCGTGGGCACCTCCCCCAAACCAATAAGTCCAATATCCAAGGGTGAGCAAGCCTTGGTGGTTGTAGAGTACTTCCACTGCCTGATTTTGCTCCATGGTAAAAGAAGCTATATCCTCTACCTCCTCAGGTTTCACGTCGTCCATGGCGGAGCGGTAACTCTGAAAGAAATCTCTGCTGCCCGCAGCAAATGCATTCTCCAGGGTTTGATACACCCTGGCAAGGGAGTCACTTGTCAATCCTCGAAGCACTTGGGCCTCCAGAAAAGATTTTACCTCAGAACTTGCATTTGACGGCGTAATCCAAACCATGGAATATCCCGCTGCAGGCGAGCTGCTTTTTTCAGGAAAGAGCTTCTCCCTGTCGTCTTTTTTTTGCACGGCAAAGGCTAATGCCTGGTTGTTGTAATCTGCTTCAAGAGTGAAATCCAGTTTTCTTTTGCCGGTGCCGTCAGTCCATGTGCCCGAATAAATACCCTTCTCGGCATCGAACACACCGGAAAAAGAAGGAGCAGGGGCATCTGTATAGATTACCTCTCCCAAAACAAGGCTCCCTGTGGAGTCAACGCTGCCATAGAAATCAATGGGATGCTCTCTACTCTTGTAGTAATAACTCCCATGATACCCGAAATAGGCATAATCCTCTTCGATTGTAGGGCGATAGGCGAGATCCATTACCACGGGATACTGGCCAATCATACCGGTCAGGTGCCAGTATTTCGGCTGGGAGGAGGAGGTTGTACCGGCTGCATTTTCGCCCTCAGAGTTCGGGGCAGTACCGGATGACTGGCAGCTCGCGAAGAGAGCAACCATGCAGAGACCAAGCAGAGCACCCCGCATAAGAGAGAGATTGATTACAGAATAGACTTAAGATATTTGAAGCTCGTGGTGATACTTTCGAAGGGATCACCTTTACAGTAGTCCTGTTCCACGAAAAAACGCTTCATTCCGGACATTTGGCTGGAGGCAAAGACCGTCTTCCACGGGATAACGCCATTCCCAACTTCTGTCATTCCCTTTTCGGAGGAGCTATCCATATCTTTCACATGCCAGAGCGGGAATCGCGCCGGATGTCTGTTGAAGTAGGCTTGATAGTCCTGTCCGGCTTTGGCAATCCAGTAGAGGTCAAGTTCCATCTTAACGTAGTCCGGATCGGTTTCTGCAAGCAGCACGTCGTAGGGGATTTGCCCTTTGATGGGGAAGAATTCGAAGTCGTGGTTGTGATAGGCGAAAGACAGCCCGTACTGTTTACAGATTTCCCCGGCGCGGTTGAAATGAACGGCGAGTTTTTTATAGTTGTCGATAGTTTTGCGCTCCTCTTCAGAGAGCCAGGGACAAACGACGAACTCATGGCCCAATGCTTTGGCATCGGCGGCGGCTCGCTCAAAATCGTTGGTGACGGTACCTTTCAGGCGAGGTTCGTTGGAGCCTGTCGGCACATGACAGCTCACCGCCTTAAGGCCTGTCCGTTTGAGGATTTTGCGCATCTCTTTTATAGAGCGGCCAAAATAGGCCCCTTCCCGATAGCCGAAAAGCTCTACGTAGTCATACCCTGTTTTGGCAACTCTTTCCAAGGTGCCTTCCAAATCCTTTTGAATTTGGTCTCTAAGCGTATAGACCTGAAGACCTATTTCCGTTTCGGCCACAAAGGCATTAGCGAGCAAGGAAAAGGAGGTGGAAGGCAGTAGAGCAGCCGTAGAAGCCACTGCTGCAGATTGGATAAATTTTCTGCGATTCATAGCATCAGGATAAGCGTGAAGAAAAATACTTCCGGATAAGACTAGTAGTCTGTGTCTTCATCGCGGGTATCGGCAAAATCATCCATATCGGACATATTTTGCTCCAGGTTGTCTTCCTCTTCTTCCTCTTCTGTTTCATCGAGGAATACTTCGCGGTCAAATAGGAATTCATCTTCGTCTTCGAGGTCAGCTGTAGATTTGGGAGCTGAACCACCTGACTTACGGATGACCTTGGTGATGACCTTAGGAGAAGATTCCGGAATAGGGATGGGCTTGATGAGTGGTTTGGGTGCCGGCTTCTCCTCCTTGTGTTTGGCTTCCTCCGCTTTGGCAGAGAGGCTTTTGGTAGTTGTGGGCACTGCGAGGAGGCGCTTTTTGTCAATCAGGTCTCCAGAGATGGAACAAATGCCGTAAGATTTATTGCGAATGCGCACAAGCGCATTTTCCAGGTCTTTGATGTACATACGTTGACGGATTGCCATGTTGTTGAGCATCTCCATTTCATTGTTGATGCTACTGTCGTCCATCCAGTCACCGCCGTGTTCGTCGCTGGTATTTTCCGTAATTTCGAGGATTTGCTCCTGGAGGCTGTTGAGGTTGGAGATGGCATCCTCAAGTTTTTTTTCAATGATCTCCTTGAACTCGGCAAGATCGGCATCAGAATACCGTACAACCATGTTGGACATCTTTTAAGTTTTTAGCGTTTTGTAAAAAGAAGCACAAATATACAGAGAGAAAACAAAAAGAAATTTGACAGATATCGTTAAATCGAAAACGTAATGCGTGATTAAAAATTGATTAAAAACATCATTAGTCCCAATAAAGTTCTAAACAGAATTCTCTGACTGATACGGTTAATTTCCTCCGGAGTCGTACCTTAGCAGCGGAATGAAAATTGAAATACAATGGAAATCACGGCCGAAGCCAACAAGATGATATCAGCCACCTACTCCGATTTGCCGGCTACCGCCCATCAATTCGGCCAGGCGTACAAAAGCGCACATCCTTTTCCGTACATTTACTTCGACAACTTCTTCAACCCGGAATTTCTCAAATCAGTCTTGGCGGAATTTCCCGATCTGGCTCGAAAAAAATCTAATATCTATTACAACAATCCCAATGAAAACAAGCACGCCGGGAAAGGAGAATCCGATATGGGTTCCAGCACACTGCAACTGGTACACTTTCTCAACTCACAACCCTTTCTGGAATTCCTGCAGGAACTCACCGGCATTGAAGAAACCCTCATCCCCGACCCCTACCTCGAGGGCGGCGGATTTCATGAGATTAAGCCTGGTGGATTTTTAAAGCTCCACGTGGATTTCCACAAGCATCGCAGCATGCACCTTGACCGTCGGCTCAACCTCCTGGTCTATCTCAACGATGACTGGGAAGAAAGCTACGGAGGGCATTTTGAACTTTGGGAGCGCGACATGAGCAAGTGCGCCGTGAAAATCCTGCCCCTTTTCAATCGCGTGGCGCTGTTTTCTACCACCGGTGACTCCTGGCACGGCCACCCCGACCCACTCACCTGCCCCGAGGACAGAAGTCGCAAATCCCTGGCCCTGTACTATTACACCAATGGCAGGCCGGCCAATGAACTCAGACCGTCAGACCGCACCCGCATCACCACCACCTTTGCAGACCGCAAAGGCGTGGACAGCCCTGCCATGCGCAGATACAATAATATGGTTAATTTAGCCAATCGCTTGCTACCGGCCGCCCTGGTGCGCTGGATCAAGCAATTCAGAAACACCTGATCAGCCTCTGTCCCTGTCGTCTGTGATTAAGATGGGAATTTTAATGGCCCTTAATTTTGGGCAAGTTCGCCGGGATGACTTACCATAATCGGACCTTTAAGGGTTGAATTGAACATTTCTGCTCAGGCGTGTAACTTTAAAATATTCCCCATGTGGTAGCAAGTGCGGCAGCGGGGCTCGTAGAGGTCTTTTTCGCCAAGCAGAATATCGGAGCTATCTGCAGACAACCGATATGAATGTGTGGCCAGATTGCCGCAATGCGGACAAATGGCATGTACCTTGGTGATGTATTCGGCTACTGCCAATAGAGCCGGCATGGGCCCGAAGGGCTTGCCCCGGTAATCCATATCCAACCCGGCAACAATGATGCGTACTCCCTGGAGGGCAAGCTCCTGACAAACATCAGCAAGGCCAAGGTCGAAGAATTGAGCTTCGTCAATACCTATGACTTCATACCCCTGAGCAAGAGACAATAATTTAGAGGAGTGGTCAACCGGTACAGAGAGAATGGAATTGGCATCATGAGACACCACCCGCGCGTCATCATAGCGGGTATCCAACTGTGGCTTGAAGATTTCTACCCGCTGATTGGCAATTTTGGCACGCTTCAACCTTCGGATAAGCTCTTCTGTTTTGCCCGAAAACATCGAGCCACAGACTACCTCTATCCATCCGCTGCGTTGACCTCTATAATGTGGTTCGAGAAACATATCAAGCCATTTTACAAGTTCGAAAGATACGTCTTTCCCGGGTCAGACAGTCCGGCGACGCACTTTATGTTTAAGAATTCGAAGGTGGAGCCAGTAGGTAAGGGCGGTTACCACGGCGAGCACAAGCAATAGCAGCAAGTGCAGGTTCAAAAGTCCATCAAGCGCAATGACAAGCGCGGTCAGCGTGATTTGTATCCAGATTAACAACCCGGAAGCCTGGGTATGCGTGAGCCCATAATCTATTAACATGTGGTGAATATGCCTGCGATCGGGCCTGAAGGGAGAGAATCCGCGAAAAATTCGCGTTATCGCCACCCTTACTGCATCAAAAAGAGGGAGGAATACGAGGGTGAGCGCAATGACCGGGGCCGCAGCAAAGCGCATTGACTCAGCCGCTGGAAGAGCGTGGTTAATGTCCACAAACTCGATGAGCAGCACGGCACCGGTCAGCCCCAAAAACAAGGAACCGGTATCGCCCATAAAGATGCGCGCCGGGGTAATGTTGTAGCGCAGGAAGGCCACAGCAGCCCCGGCAGAAGCACATGCGATGGTGCTCCAAGCCAGCTGCCCGGCCTGAAAAAACCATACCGCGAGGGTTATCATCACAAAAGTACCCATACCTCCCGCAAGACCGTCAATTCCGTCAATAAGATTAAAGGCATTTACGATAGCCATGATGGCCATATAGGAAAGTACGATGGCTGCAATTTCACCACCCTGTGCATGGAGCCCAAAAACTTCATAGAAGCCTTCCAATCGGATACCTGCACCAAAAATGAGGATAGTGGCGGCTACTACCTGTGCCATAATTTTTTTGAATGGCGATATAGGCGAAATATCATCCCTGGCACCCGCCAGCAGCAACACAATACTTGCCGCCAAAAAATACTGAAGTTGCGGCAACTCCCGAAAGGGCGTCCACATGGCAATGGCAAAAATAGCCCCTCCAAAAATGGCGAGCCCTCCCAATGAGGGCGTAGCAATCTGGTGCGAGCTACGCTCCACCGGCACATCAAACAAATGCCAGGCGCGTGCAAACACAATAATCCTTGGAACGAAGAAAGTGCTTATTGCAAAGGCTGTTAAAAAACATAGCGCCATCAGAAACATCGGCCAATGGGGGATTTTCTATGGCGAAGATATGGATTTCATTCCAATTGCCGCCAGCATTCTTCCGGTAAGCCCCTGCTCTGCACGATGGGAAAAGAAGTCGCTATTGTGAGTAACTGTGGAATACGGCGAAACCTCAATCCGCTCCGGCAATACGCCTTCGGCCAGTAATTGCGCTCGATTGGCCGATTTTAGATCGAGGAAAAATTTCCCCCTTTTTGTATCCGGTCTTTTAAAGTGCGGCGCAAACTGGTCTGCCACGTCGGCATCTACCTCGTAATCACATAGGTCAATACATGCTCCGATAAAGGCGCAACAATCGCGCCCACGGGTGCCAAATAATTCACCCATTTGGCGCATCGTTCCCGATACAATTCCCAGTTTCGTACCTCTCCATCCGGCGTGGATAGCCGCTACCACTTCATTTGCGGCATCAAAAATCAACACCGGCGTACAATCTGCCACTGTCACACAAATCATCAGGTCTTTTTCACGGGTAATGAGCGCGTCATATCCATCGTAACGCCCGGGCTCCAGCACGTGCAGTATGGCATCCCCATGTACCTGATGAGCCGATGCTACCCTTGCCGGATCCATCCCCAATGTGGTAAAAAAGCGGTTTCGGTTTTCAGCAACATGTGCCGGGTGGTCAGCTGTACTCCAGCCGAGATTCAGGGAAGCGTAGGGGGGCAAACTCACACCTCCATGCCGCGTACTTTGGGCGGCTACCACTTGTGAATAATCTGAAAAAATGCGGATATCGTGCGTCATATCAACTCAGCGCCTTATCCTTGGGCGGCAGACTGGCATGGTACTCTTCAAAAATGCGGTGGGTGTAATTATCTAACAGGTCAAGGATGCGTTGTCGGTTATCCGCGGTCACAATCATGCCGATATGCTGATTTTTTTGAAGCCGCCAGACCAGCTCCGAATCCTGAAAAGGCGAATAATCGGGGTGGGTATAGCGAGACAAAGACACCACGAGACCTGCGTAATTATTTTTAACCTCCGGAAGCTTGTAGGGCGTTCCGGCGGCTTGGGCATATTCCACTTTTGCCCATTCGGCCCACAGGTTGATGCCGGAGGAATACTCCACCATTTCGGCAATATGCGCACCACCGACCCGGCAGGAAGTCTCCAGAAAATAGAATTTACCATCCTCATGACAGCGGATAAATTCGGTGTGGGAAGCGCTGTAGCGCATACCAAAAGCCTGCATCACCTGGGAGGTTAGTTGTTGGAGGGCCAAGTCTTCTTCACCGGCAAAATCCACGGTATGGGTGCGGAATACACCTCCACCCTGCGCCACATCCAATGGGGGAGCCAGATAGCGGGAAATACGACAAAATGCGGTTTCCCCATCCATGCTGAGGGCATCGGCGTGATAGACATCGCCGGGTTTAAACTGCTCAATCAGGAAAAGATGCCTTTCAGAGCCAATTTCGTGCAGTACCTGCCATGCATCATGAGCGGTATGCACTTTTCTTATACCGATAGCGCTAGCCTCGGAACGAGGTTTTATGACCCAGGGGCCGGGTACTGTCTCCAGGTAACGGGTCACCTCTACATCATTAAAAACAGCACTGAAGGCTGGAACCGGAATGCCATTTTCAGCTGCCTGCATGCGCATGGCTAGTTTGTCGCGAAAATACCGGGCAGTGGTTTGCCCCATGCCGGGAATGCGAAACTCCTCGCGCAAAAAGGCGGCCTTTTCCACATCAAAGTCATCCAGAGAAACCACTCGATCTACTTTCCGGGAGCGCATGACATAAGCAACACCCTCCTTGAGGATGCTCATATTCTCAGGTGAGTTATTATCGTGCTCGAGGTAGAAAAACTCATCCACACAGTCTTTGGGCCAGGGCTCCTCCGCAAGGGATTTTTTGGTGATCAGCAAAACCGAGTTGCCCAGTGCTTTGAGCGTGTGAAGGAAATCCGCCCCTTTAAAGAAAGTAGCGATACAGAGGAAGGTTTGGTGTTTGGACATAGCTGTTGATTATTGTCCTGATGCGGAGCGTGAAGAAAGATACTCCAGCAAAAGCCGCACGCCGTAGGCGGTTGCACTTTTCTGGCCACTAAATTCAGAGTCATTAAAAGCAACCCCGGCAATGTCGAGGTGTGCCCAGTTCGGATGATTATCCACGAAAACCTCCAGAAATTTAGCTGCTGCGATAGCGCCAGCTATCGGCCGGATACCGAGATTGCGGACATCGGCCACATCGGATTTGATTTCGTCCTTATACACATCCCAGAGTGGTAAGCGCCAAAGTCGTTCGCCGCATCGTTCACCGGCGCGTGTAAGCTCATCCGCCAGCGCATCGTTGTTGGAGAAGAGGCCCCCCGCAGCATATCCGAGGGTTCTCACCGTAGCACCAGTGAGGGTGGCCAGGTCAATCAACACTTCCGGCTGGTAGTGCTTGATGGCATAATAAAGCCCATCGGCCAGGAGAAGCCGGCCTTCTGCATCGGTATCAATGACCTCAATGGTTTTGCCGCTGTAACTGCCAATTACATCGCTCGGCATCATGGAAAGAGCATCTACGCTGTTCTCGGTAGAAGGTACTATTCCAATGACGTGAACAGGGAGTTGCAGGCGTGCTGCCGCCTCAACGGCACCGAGCACAGCGCCGGCTCCGCCCATGTCGCTCTTCATCAGGCTCATATTAGCTGATGGCTTGATGGACAAGCCACCGGTATCAAAGGTCACGCCCTTACCTACAAGGGCAATGGGTGCAGAAGCTTCCGGGTGCCGGTAGGAAGCCACAATCAGGCAGGGTGGATGGGCACTACCCTGATTCACGGCCAGGAGAGCATGCAATCCCAATGACTGCAGCTGGGTTTTGCCCAGCACTTCCACGTCGTAACCAAACTGACGGCCGGAGGCTAACGCCCATTCTGCAAGCGCTTCGGGTCTCTTTTTATTGGCAGGCGCATTGACGAGATCGAAAATGCGCATCTGGGTATCCGCAACCTGCAAGGCTTTTTGAGCAGCCTTTTCTATGGTATCTGAAGGACCTTCAACGAACAGTGCAATACGAGCCTCCGACGTAGCAAGCGGATGCTCCTCGCCATTGGAAGTCTTGAATTTCCCTATGCGATAAGCGCTCAACATCAGGCCATTGACAGCAGCTTCTACAAACCCGGCCAGGTTTTCCGGAGCATTTCCCCATAAAAGGTTTATGCCCACTTCAGTACCCAGACGCTGCCTGAACCTGAAAGCGAAACTTCGAAAAGCTTTTAATATTTCGGAAAAACCGGGGGTCTTGCCCAAACCCAGCAGAAAAATGCGCCGGTCACCCTCGTACAAGGGCCAGACTTCATTCCAGTCCGCTTTGAATTGGGAGGTATCCGGAATACCTGTCAGATTAGCATTCCGGCAAGCATCCAGAATCAGTTCCGGGCCTGTGTGCTGAAACACAGGAATGACGATCGCTGCTTGCTGACGATCCAGTTGGTGTTTAATGACAATCTCCATGCGCAAACCGTGTGCTTTTGGGATAGATCCAATCGCAGGAAACGGCACAAGTTACGGAGAATTCCGCCATTCAAAAAATTTTCATCGAAAGAACAGCCATTCTACCGCTTTAGGGAACTCTTCGCCCCAGCGAGCTTCATTGTGTTGTCCTTTAGGGTCTATAGAGACCTGAAATTCCACGTGGTCGGAAAATCCGTATTTCTGCAGGGCCTGTTTGAACTTTAAAATGGCGGGTACTACCCCGGCGCCTTCGCTCTGACCGCCATAGAGATAGATTTTGCTGTCGTAGGGTTCGGAAAAATTCTGCGCCTGCGCATGGATATTAGGCGCTACCCAAAGCGATGGAGAAAAAATCATCAGCCTGCTATACACTTCCGGGTACATGAGTCCGGCGTATATACTGATGAGCCCTCCCATAGAACTTCCACCAATACCGGTGTGGTCTCGATCGGTCAGGGTTCGAAAACTTTTATCCACAAAAGGTTTTAGGGTATCTGCCAGAAAGCGCACGTACTTTTTGCCCTCACCCTGGCCAAGGCGGGTGCGTATGGACGGGGTAAACTCGGCGATACGCTCGTGCTCGGCATGGTCAATGGAGATTACGATGATATCCCCCTGCCCTTTTTCTGACATGAGGGCGAGTTTCTTATCTACAGCCCAATTGCCGAATGGGGCAAAGTCATCAAACAGGTTTTGGCCATCCTGGAGGTACAAAACCGGATAGCGACGGTCTGTCTCAAAATAGTTGTGCGGAAGCAGCGCGGCAATCCGTCGGGTTTTGATCAACTGAGGAATTTCAAAGGCTTCGTCAATGATGTGAATTTTGGGCAGTAAATCGGGATTATAGGCAAGCCCATCACTCCGCCAGCGAGGCACGTGCGCGGTAATTCTTCCGGCATGGGCATGAATTCTGCGGTTGTTGCGGGTGTTGCCGTAAGCATCCAGCTCTTCATTTTCCCAAGAGCCGCGCAGAAACTTATATTCTACAGTTTCCGGGAGCACCATGCCCTCCGGGAAGGTAAACTCGTACTTTCCCTCAGCAATCCGCACCATGCGGTAATTTTCATCTGCGGCAGCCCAATTGTTGAAGTTGCCGCAGATGAATACGGGTATGTCCCACTTTTCCGGTGTAGTGAGTTCGATGGTAAGCCGTGTAGCCGGCGATGTGCTGTCCTGCATGGCGCTCTGACTTGGTAAAAAAAGCGTCAATAAGGGTATAGGTATCTTAGGCCAAAGGTAGCAAAAAACGCACTGCTATTCGCCTTGTCCAAGAGAATAAGCTCTTTTACCATCAATTTCATAGAGATTTTCCACCTTGATGAAATTGAGTCCGGCGGACATTAGCCGCTGAAGCAGCGCGATGATATCGTAATAGATGACATCTCCTTCGGAGTTGCCGGATCTGTTCATGCCGTGCAACGACTGACGGGCTGTAAACCTGCACCGCCAGTGGTCAGTGCAAAAGGTTTCGGGGAAGCCGTCGGGATAAACCTTTAGTCCACGATTGGTAATCATCTTGAGCTTGAGCTGATCGCCGGTGAGAGATTCC
Source organism: uncultured Saprospiraceae bacterium (assembly GCA_964439115.1). Classification (GTDB taxonomy): domain Bacteria; phylum Bacteroidota; class Bacteroidia; order Chitinophagales; family Saprospiraceae; genus UBA2329. The sequence goes on along the minus strand of CAYTNI010000025.1, from coordinate 1,157 downwards.
AGGATTTGGCCGAGTTCTCGCGGATCGCGGCGCTCGCCGGTCCAGTGCAGAAATACATCCACGCCGAGCAGTCGCTTGGCTGTGGGTGGGGTAGTGCGCACCTTAACCTCAATAGGCTTGACACTTTTGCCGAGATGCACGGGCTTGAGGTGGGAAGGAGCCTGGCCGAGGCGCTCAATGACGGCCTGCGCAAAGGCGGTGGTGCCAACTTTTTCCCGAGTGTGTTGCTCGCTGAAAATATCTCCTGTGTGGATACCATCTTCCAGGGTTTTCAACAACGCATTCATAATATCTTCCGCAATTTTAGGCTGGCCGAGATGCACAAGCATCAGGGCGGCTGCATGGATAAGACCAGATGGATTGGCCATATCCTTGCCGGCGATATCCGGGGCCGAGCCATGGATGGCCTCGAACATGGCAAATCCTTCTCCGATATTGGCTGAGCCGCCGAGGCCAACCGAACCCGCCACCTGCGCGGTGATATCGGAGATGATATCGCCATAGAGATTCAGCGTGACAATGACATCGAACATCTCCGGGCGATCTGCCAGCATGGCTGCACCAATATCTATGATGTAGTGGTTGTTCTCAATATCCGGATACTCTTTGGCAACTTCATCGAAAACCTTGTGAAACAGGCCATCGCTGAGTTTCATGATATTGTCTTTGGTCATACAGGTGACCTTCTTGCGACCATAGGCACGGGCATATTCGAAGGCGTAACGAATAACTTTTTCACACCCCGGCCGCGAAATCAGCTTCAGACATTGTACGACCTCGGCAGTCTGCTGGTGTTCGATACCGGCGTACAAGTCTTCTTCGTTTTCGCGAATAACTACCAAATCCATGGTTGGAAAGAAACTCTCTACATAGGGCGTATAAGCGCGGCAAGGGCGCACATTGGCGTACAGGCCAAGCGTTTTGCGCACCGTCACATTGAGACTTTTATACCCTCCACCCTGCGGCGTGGTAATCGGAGATTTTAAAAATACTTTATTGCGGCGCAGAATGTCCCAGGCACCGGGCTCAATACCGGAGTCCATGCCCTTGAGATATACATCCTGGCCAATTTTAATCTCATCATACTCCAGCCGGGCACCGGCTGCCTGAAGCACCGCCAGGGTCGCTTTCATAATTTCCGGGCCAATACCGTCACC
>CAYTNI010000024.1:12363-16896 GCA_964439115.1 uncultured Saprospiraceae bacterium | reverse complement strand
GGCGTAAAGGTGTATCCCAACCCAACCCCGGGCAGATTCACCCTGGAATGCACTGCCGACGGACTCTATGACATTCAGGTTTTCAATACACTTGGCGCATGCGTCTATCGAGCCATCGCGCAAGGGCCCTGTCTGCACGCCGTTGACTTAGGTGAGCAACCGCAGGGTCTGTATGCCATCTCCGTACTCAGCCCCTCAGGAATGGCGCTGGAAAAAGTTATTTTATCGAATTAGGCACCCATGGCGACCACCGGGACGTTAAACCGTGGTTAAAGTTGGGTTATCTGGGCGATTGAAGTGAAATCATCACTTAATTTGCGAGGGTAATTAATTTTAATCGTCATGAACGCATACATTCGCTTTGCCGCATTGGGTCTGTTACTCGCTACGCTGAGTGCCTGTTCTCCGAGATATTCCCCATTTACGCAGGATTTATACGACCAATACCGCTGGAAGGAATCCGAATTAAAACGCATACAGTTTTATCTTTCAGGGGATGTGGTGCTGCGTCGCGAACTGGGGAATACCGACGTTCAGATTTCCGGTGGGAGTATCCGCGTAAAAGATGGGCGGCGCACAGAGGAGATTGTCGTCAGGCAGGGAACGCCGGGGGTATTCCTCTTCAGCCCCAAGGAAAACCGATTCGCCATTAGCTTTGAGGACGGCAACAACAGCCGCTTTCTCATGTTTGGTCCCAACCCCAGGCAGAACAACCGTTATGCACTTTTAGGCGCAGATTGGGATCGCGAGGGCGGCAGGGTCACCTATGATGATAAATCCTACCAGGTGGATGCTTCCGGTGCTTTTTCCCACCTGTTGGTCAACCTCAAGCGCGCGCGCAAATTAGAGGTAAACTCCAGGGTTGCAGGAGGCCGAAAAATCCGGTAACATATCCCAATCCTTCGTATTTTGCGCCGCGCTGAAGCCCTCTTGTTTGCCTCAGCGCGGTTCAAATTTTATACCATGAGACTATTATTCCTATTGCTATGGGGAACATTTACCGTTCTCGTACAGGCCCAAACACCGGGCAACCGCTCCGCTTTACGGTTGGAAGAATTCATGCGCGGCGAGCACTTCGTCGGCTTTTTACCTGAAAATCCGGTATGGAGTGAAGATGGCCAGTCCGTCTTTTTCTCCTGGAATCCTGACGGCGACACCCTTCGAAACCTGTACCGCGTAAGAGTAGATGGAGGAAGCCCGGAAAGGGTATCGCCGGAAATACAGCGCGAACTGCCCGCTGCCGGGGTGTATGACCGCGCCGGCATAAGAAAACTTTACGCCAAAGACGGCGATCTTTTCCTAATGGATACCCGCCAGGGCAAAACGTTGCCCATCGTACAAACCATTACAGGCGAATACAACCCACGCTTTTCCGGTGACGAAAGCCAGGTGGTCTATCAACAAGGCGACAACCTTTTTGCCTGGGATATATCTACCGGGGCTACCCGACAGCTCACGCAGTTTATACGCGGCCAAAAGCGGGAAGAGCTACGGAAATCAAGCCAGGAACAATGGCTCGAAACCGATCAGCTCGAATTGTTTGAGGTGCTTCGCACACAAAAAGCTGAAAAACTTGCGCGCGATAATCGCCAAAAAGTGTTGGCTCCCAAACGACCAGCCGCGTTTTATTTCGGCGAGCGTAACATATCTAATCTGCAAATCAGCCCTGACTTGCGGTATGTGACTTTCCGGCTCACTTCCCGCGCCAAAACGCGCACAGCTCAGATGCCCGACTACGTGACCTCCTCCGGCTTCAGCGCCATGGAGGATACCCGTACGAAAGTGGGTGCGCCCCAGGACACCCATGAAACCGGCATCTATGACACGGAACGCGACACGGTCTATTTCGTACAGACCAAAGGCATGGAGGGCATTTTTGACAAACCGGAATTTTTGAAAGCCTATCACCGAGACTCTACTTCCTGGAACTCCCGATACGACAAACCCCGCGAGGTCATCGTACACGGCCCTGTATTTTCCGAAGACGGCAAGGCGGTAGTAGTGGTGCGCAGTCAGGACAACAAAGACCGCTGGATTATGCTGCTCGACCTGCCCACAGGTAGCTTAAGCCTGTTGGACCGGCAGCGCGATGAGGCCTGGATTGGCGGCCCCGGCATCGGATGGAGTACGGGCAATATCGGATGGATGCCCGACAATCGGGAAGTATGGTTCCAGTCGGAAGTTTCCGGCTTCTCTCATCTTTACGCTGTGAATGTAGAAACTTTGGAGCGACGGGCACTCACAGAAGGTCGTTACGAGGTGTTGAATGCCGCCGTTTCCCGCGATAAAAAGTGGTTTTTCATAACGGCCAATGCAGAAGGGCCGCACGAACAACATTTCTACAGGATGCCCATCAGTGGAGGCAAGCCTGAGAAAATCACCGGGGCGCCGGGGGGCTATGAAGTGACTCTCTCTCCGGATGAGCGCTACTTAGCGATCCGATATGGCTACAGCAACAAACCATGGGAATTGTACCTGATGGAAAACCGTCCGGGAGCGCCCATGCGCCAAATGACGGACTCCCGGACGGAGGCGTTCAAGCAGTATCCGTGGAGGGAACCGGAAATTGTCTGGTTTACCGCGCGGGATGGGGTACAGGTACCTGCCCGCTTGTATCGTCCGAAACAGCCGGCAAAAGGCGGCCCTGCGGTAATGTTTGTGCATGGTGCCGGCTATTTGCAGAATGTGCATCGCTGGTGGAGCAGTTATTACCGCGAGTACATGTTTCACAACTTTTTGGCGGACAATGGATACACTGTGCTGGATATTGATTTCAGGGCAAGTGCGGGATACGGGCGCGACTGGCGCACGGCCATTTACCGCCACATGGGCGGCAATGATCTCAGCGACTACGTGGATGGCGCTCGTTTTCTCGTCGAGCGATATGGGGTAGATTCGCGGCGCATTGGTATCTATGGGGGTTCCTACGGAGGGTTTATCACGTTGATGGCCATGTTTACGGAGCCTGGTGTTTTCCGGAGCGGAGCCGCCTTGAGGTCGGTTGCAGACTGGGCGCATTACAATCATCCCTACACTTCCAACATTCTCAACACCCCGCAGGAAGACAGTCTGGCCTACCGGCGATCCTCCCCTATTTATCATGCTGCGGGATTGAAAGACGACCTGCTGATTTTACATGGCATGGTGGATTCCAACGTACATTTTCAGGATGTGGTGCGGCTTAGCCAAAGGCTTATCGAGCTCGGAAAGGACAAATGGGAAATGGCTGTTTTTCCGCTTGAAGACCATGGCTTTGTAACCCCCAGTGGCTGGACGGACGAGTACAAGCGGATTTACGGACTTTTTGAACGCACGCTCAAAGGGCGTTAAACCGGGATTCCAGGGAATTTTTTGTAAGATTTTTGCGTTAAGAGGCAAAAAAAAGCATGAAAATTCACCTAAGCCACTTTGCCCTTATTTTGGGGGTTGCCACTTTGATTTTCGCAAGTTCCTGTGCGGAAGTGCACTTTGAAGGGCCGGTGCAGGCCAATGCACCAGAGGTTCGCACAGCGCCTTCTTTTCTGAAGGGGCAGTACGAGGTTATTTACAATTCTTTGGGTTCCAACTACGGGAATCCTTTTCAGCTGAGTATTAGGTTTGAACCCGATGGCAAGGACCGGCTGCTGGCCTCCATGGAGGCTGTCATTCCTGTGGATGGTCTGAAAACGCTGGAAGGCCGACTTGCGCAAATGCAGGATGAAGGTAAAATATCCCGGTATTTTGTATCGTCGGGGCTGGTGTATTACATCATTCCCGGGGAGGAGGCGGATGACGAATCGCAGGGGCGTGTCATCAGGCTGGACCGGCAGGGGAAATATTTGCGATCGGATGATTGGGCACAGTTGACGTATCTGTTTGATTTTGCCAATGGTGTTGTCCTTAGCTTTGAGGAAGGGGAGTGGCTGGAAACCCCGGATCCGTTGACTTACCGCAGTTCGGAGGTGGCCATGCAAAAGCCTCTGGTGGCCAAGGCTACTTCGCAGGAGGCGTGGTTTTCCATGGAGGAATCCAAGGGACGCTGGAGCCTTTTTTATATTCGCAAGCCTTCGGGAAAGGAGCTTCAGATCAAGTTCAGCGCGCAATTTGACGAGGACTATTTTAAGAAAAACCGCGAGCGGCTGGAGGCCATTTTACCTTGGCGCACGGAGGAAGATACCGATGATTATCTGCTCAATCCTACAGATGCTCAACTCCGAAAGTTGTTGGAGGAGCCCGGTTTGTTCGGGGAGATGAAGCTGAGGAAGATCAGGTAGGGATTTTTTGGTTTCACGCGTAGCTTAGAGACACGACATATCGTGTCTGTTCGCGCGCGTTTTGGGTTTCACGCAGAGACGCGAAGACGCAGAGGGGATTTTTTTCCGGGTAGCGCACTATTATTTGGAATTTGAGTACGCAGGGCTTTATTTTCAATAAGGCAAGGGGCATACCTTGGGATTTTGGGGTGTCAAGCGGGAATTTCGCACTTTCTGGACCATGGCTTTTGGGTTTCACGCAGAGACGCGAAGACGCAGAGGGGATTTTTTTCCGGGTAGC
>CAYTNI010000024.1:0-12263 GCA_964439115.1 uncultured Saprospiraceae bacterium | reverse complement strand
GCAGGGCTTTATTTTCAATAAGGCCAGGGGCACACCTTGGGATTTTAGGGTGTCACGGGTAGTAGAAACACGACATGTCATGTCTGTACGCGCGGTACGCGCGCCGGAGGGGCACTGCGCGGGAGAATTAATCATTTTTACTAAAATTTTAAGATTTTTTTCCGGTGGCGTATTTTATTTTTAAAAATGATGTACTAAGTTTACCCTGCAAACAAAAACACACACTATAGACAAACTTTTGCTCTGTGAAACCTACCAACATTAATGATCCGGAATACTTCCACAAAGTAGTGGACTGTCAGTATGCGTGCCCTGCGCATACACCGGTGCCGGAGTACATCCGACTGATTGCCGCCGGGAAATACACGGAAGCCTACATGGTCAATTGGGAGTCCAATGTTTTTCCGGGTATTCTTGGTCGCACCTGCGACCGCCCCTGCGAACCTGCCTGCCGCCGCGGCCGCATCGAACAGACCGAGGAGCCCGTGGCCATCTGCCGTTTGAAGCGGGTAGCCGCTGACCACAAGGGGGAGGTTAAATCGTTAATTCCAAGCGCACCCGCCCAGGGAAACGGAAAAAAGATTGCCCTGATTGGCGGCGGTCCTGCCTCCCTCACGGTAGCACGCGACCTTGCACCTCTGGGTTACGAAATTCACCTCTATGACGAATGGCACAAAGCCGGCGGCATGATGCGCACGCAGATTCCCGCTTTCCGCTTGCCGGAATCCGTCCTGGATGAAGAAACCGGATACATCCTCTCCATGGGCATTCACACCCATTTCAACCACTATGTGTCGAGCATGCGCGAAGTGCTGAAACAGGACTACGACGCCATTTTTGTGGGAACCGGCGCACCTAAGGGACGCGACCTGGAAATTCCAGGCCGTCAGGAGGGTGCGAAAAATATCCATATCGGCATTGAGTTTTTGGCAAATGTCGCTTTTGAGCACACCCATGCCATCGGCAAAAAAGTGATCATCCTGGGTGGTGGCAATACCGCGATGGACTGCTGCCGCACCTCGCGCCGCCTGGGCGGAGAGGAAGTAACCGTAGTGGTGCGTAGCCCGTTCAGCACCATGAAGGCTTCCCCCTGGGAAATTGAAGATGCCCAAAGGGAAGATATTCCCATTTACAACAATATGCCGCCGAAAGAATTTGTGGTGGAAAATGGCCGGCTGAAGGGCGTCATTTTCGAAAAAGTGCGTGCGGAATTCGACGATAAGGGGCGCAGAAATTTGGTGCCCACCGGCGAGCCTGATGTGTTTTTGGAGGCCGATGATGTCATCATTGCCGTTGGCCAGGACAATGCCTTCCCCTGGATTGAACGCGATCTGGGTATTGACTTCGGGCGCTGGGATTTGCCGGTACTGAATAAAAAGACGTTTCAGTCCACCCTGCCGAAGGTCTTTTTTGGCGGAGATGCGGCTTTCGGACCAGAAAATATCATCACCGCCGTAGCACAGGGGCATCAGGCGGCCATTTCCATAGACCTTTTCTGCCAGGGGAAGGATCTTGTTGAAGACCGGCCGGCTCCCACCACCAACCTGGTACGGCAGAAAATGGGTATCCATGAATGGATTTACGACAGCGCTGTAGTAAATGACGACCGCTACGCGGTGCCTCACGAGGAGAAAACCCTGGCACTTAGCAACCGGAAAATTGAGGTAGAACTTGGCTTTGACGCGCAGACGGCTTTTAAGGAGGCGCAGCGCTGCCTGAATTGCGATATCCAAACGGTTTTTTACCAGTCTCGCTGTATCGAGTGCGATGCCTGTGTGGATATCTGTCCCACTTCGTGCATCACCTTCACCCTCAACGGCGAGGAAGAAGATTTGCGCATGCGGCTGACAGCACCGGCGAAGAATACCTCGCAGGATTTATACACTTCTGAAGTGCTTCCCACCGGCAGAATTATGGTCAAGGATGAGGATGTTTGTCTGCATTGCGGCCTTTGTGCGGAAAGATGCCCTACGGCTGCCTGGGACATGCAAAAGTATTTGTATCAAGTGACTAAAGCGGCAACCATCCTATGAGCAAGACCATTATCAACGACTTTGTCATTCGATTTGCGAATGTCAACGGTACCGGCTCGGCCAGCGCAAACGAGATGTTTTCCAAAGCCATTTTCAGGATGGGCATACCGGTATCCCCGAAAAATATCTTTCCTTCCAACATTCAGGGGCTTCCCACGTGGTTCGAAGTGCGCGTCAGCGAAAAAGGTTACCTCGGCCGCCGTGAAGGCATAGATATCATGGTGGCTGTGAACCCTCAGAGCTTCAAAAAGGACGTATTTTCCGTCCGCTCAGGGGGATATCTGCTATACGACAGCACCAAGCCGCTGCACGATGAATTTTTGCGCGACGACATCCACTTCATCGGCATACCTATGATGGGCTTGTGCATGGAGCATTACAGCGAACCCCGGCAGCAGCAGTTATTCAAAAACATGGTCTATATCGGCGCCTTGATTGAATTGCTGAATATCGAACTCGAAGTGGTACACGGGATTATCCGCAACCAGTTTAAAAAACATGAAAAGCTGATAGAGCCCAACTTCAAGGCGCTTGAGCTGGGCCGCAATTACGTCGGAGAACATTACACATATCCATTGCCGTTGCAAGTACAGCGCCGCAATCTGGTAGGCGACAACATTATGATTGACGGCAATACGGCCACGGCCATAGGCATGGTTTTTGGTGGTGCTACTGTGGCGGCCTGGTATCCCATCACGCCATCCACCTCGGTGGCCAAAGCATTTGAAACCTATTGCAAACGCTACCGGAAAGAACCTGAAACAGGGAAAAACCGCTACGCCATCGTACAGGCCGAAGACGAATTGGCCGCTATTGGGATGGTCATTGGCGCCACCTGGAATGGTGCCCGCGCATTCACCGCCACCAGCGGACCGGGGGTGTCGCTGATGACAGAATTTTTGGGACTAGCCTATTACGCGGAAATCCCAGCTACCATTGTCAATGTGCAACGCGGCGGCCCTTCCACCGGTATGCCCACCCGGACGCAACAGTCAGACCTGATCTCGTCAGCTTATGCATCGCATGGCGACACTAAGCACGTGCTGTTGTTCCCATCCACGCCCACCGAGTGCTTTGAAATGGCAGCTACCGCGCTTGACCTCGCCGACAGGCTCCAGACACCGGTTATCGTGATGACAGATTTGGACTTAGGGATGAACTTTCACATGAGTGCGCCGATGCAATGGGATGCGGACAGGTCTTATGACCGGGGTAAAGTACTGGATGCGACGGGGCTCGATGCAGCCAGGACTTTTGGCCGCTATCTCGATGTCGATGATGACGGCATCTGTTACCGCACCATTCCGGGCACCCACCCCACCAAAGGGGCATTCACTACGCGTGGCACTTCCCGCGATGAGTATGCGCGCTATACCGAAGATGCCGATGTATATGCCCGCTCTATGGATCGCCTGGTCAAGAAATGGCAAACTGCCGCAACACTGGTGCCGGCGCCGGAATTCACGGATTCAAAAGGCAAGGGTATGGGAGGCATAATTTTCATTGGCACATCCAATTATGCCGCGCTAGAGGCCCTGGACATACTGGCGGCCCAAGGGTTGCCAATGGACGCTATGCGCATCAAAGCCTTTCCTTTCAGCGCCTCTGTGGGCGAATTCATTGAAAACCACGAACAGATTTTCGTCATTGAGCAAAATCGCGACAAGCAACTCCGATCCCTTTTGGTGAATGAACTGGAGGTACATCCCAAAAAGTTGATACCCATCCTGAATTACGACGGCATGCCGATTACGGCGGATTCCATTGTCAAGCAAGTCATGGAAAAACTGGCTGTATATTCATGATTCACAGTTCATACCCGATGGAAACACGTATTTTTTACTTTACAGCAAAAAGTCATTCATGTCCTTTATAAAACCATCCTTTCGCCACCCTGATTTGCCTAAAAACCGGGTGGGATATACCAAAGCGGACTACGAAGGAAGCATTTCCACACTCTGTGCCGGATGCGGGCACGACTCCATCAGCGCGGCCATCGTACAGGCGTGTTTTGAAATAGATCTGGAACCGCACAAGCTGGCAAAAATCTCCGGTATTGGCTGCTCCAGCAAGACACCGGCCTATTTTCTCAACAATTCGCACGGATTCAACTCCGTGCATGGCCGCATGCCCTCGGTGACCACCGGCGCCTACCTGGCCAACCGGGATTTAATTTACCTCGGTGTTTCCGGCGACGGAGATACGGCATCCATCGGGATGGGGCAATTCGTACATGCGGTTCGTCGCAACCTCAACATGGTGTATATCGTGATGAACAATGGCTGTTACGGACTCACCAAAGGCCAGGATTCCGCCACTGCCGATTTGGGTTCTGTCAACAAAGAGGGCAATGTCAATAACTTCAATGGCATTGACCTTTGCAGCCTTGCGATAGAGCTGGGCGCCACCTTTGTGGGACGAAGCTTTTCAGGCGATAAAACACAGCTCGTACCGCTTATCAAAGCCGCCGTGGCGCATCCGGGTTTTGCCTTTTTAGATGTGGTTTCGCCTTGTGTGACGTTCAATAACAATAAAGGCTCCACCAAGTCGTACGATTTTGTGCGCGACCATATCGAGGCCACGTCTGAGCTGGATTTTGTACCTCAACAAGAGGAAATCACCATCTCTTACGAAGCGGGCAAGTCGGTACTGGCACCGCTCCACGACGGCTCCATGGTGCATTTGCACAAGCTTGCGCCAGGATGGGATCCTACCGACCGAAAATCGGTCATTAACTTACTTCAAACGGCTAAAAATGAGGGTAGTATCCCTACCGGGCTGTTATACCTCGATATGAAAACCCGTGATTTGCACGAACTGATGGGCACCGTCAAGGAGCCGCTCAATCGCCTTTCCGAATCGGCGTTGTATCCCGGAGACGGGGTACTGGAGGCCATCAATGCCTCTTTCCGATAGTATCCGAAAATCATTTTTGCAGTTCCTTTCCGGTAGCCCGACAGTTTGTGCGTGTATCATCCCCGGGAGCGTTCAGGCCGGTTGCAGGGCATCAATGGATGCAATACTTTTATCAATAATCTGCTGTTCAAGCGCATGATCCTGCAGCTTGCCGGCGAAGTAATCCTCATAGGCCTGCATGTCGAAATGACCATGGCCGCAGAGGTTGAAGAGGATGGTTTTGGATTCGCCGGCTTCTTTGGCCTGCTGTGCTTCGCGAATAGCCTGGGCGATGGCGTGGTTGGCCTCCGGAGCGGGCACGATACCCTCGGTACGGGCAAACAGGATGCCGGCCTCAAAACATTCGAGCTGTTGCAGTGCTACCGCCTCCATGATGCCATCCTTGAGCAACTGGCTGCAGAGCACACTGGCGCCGTGATAGCGCAAACCACCTGCATGGATACTCGGCGGCATAAAATCATGGCCGAGGGTGTACATGGGGAGGAGCGGAGTCATGCCGAGGGTGTCGCCAAAGTCGTAGCGAAACTGTCCGCGCGTAAGTTTGGGACAGGAAGCGGGTTCCACCGCTACTGCCCGCACCTTTTGCCCTTTGGTGAGCTTGTCGGCCAGGAAAGGGAACGCCAGGCCGGCAAAGTTGGAGCCTCCGCCAAGGGGTGCAATGACCACGTCGGGGTAGTCGCCCGTCATTTCCATCTGTTTTTTGGCCTCCTGACCGATGATGGTCTGGTGCGTAAGTACATGGTTGAGCACGCTGCCGAGAGCGTATTTGGAATCGGGGTCGGTTGCAGCTACTTCCACAGCCTCCGAGATGGCAATGCCCAGGCTTCCGGCGCTGTCAGGATCCTGAGCAAGGATGGTGCGCCCTGCCTGGGTAAGCGGGGAGGGGCTGGCGTGAATTTTGGCGTTGTAGAGGTTCATGATGTTTTTGCGATACGGCTTTTGGTCGTAGCTGATGCGCACCATATACACTTCACAGGCAAGGCCAAAGTGCTGGCATGCGAAACTAAGGGCCGTACCCCACTGGCCGGCGCCCGTTTCGGTAGTGATGCGCTTAACTCCCTCTTCGGCGTTGTAAAATGCCTGCGCGATGGCCGTATTGGGTTTGTGAGAACCACTGGGGCTTCCGCCTTCATACTTGTAATAAATTTTGGCAGGGGTATCCAGTGCCTTTTCCAGGGCATAAGCTCTGAACAGGGGGGAAGGCCGGTATATGCGATACGCATCCAGCACCGGCTCGGGAATGGGAATTTCGCGCTCCTGACTCACCTCTTGCATGATGAGCGCCATGGGAAACAGAGGCGCCAGGTCATCAGGGCCGACTGGTTGTCGGGTGCCGGGATGCAATGGAGGAAGTGGCTTGTTGGGCATATCCGCTACGATGTTGTACCAGGTAGTAGGGATTTCCCGCTCGTCGAGTAAAATCTTCTTGTTGGACATAACACATGATTTATTGGGTGAATGAATAAATTGGAATACACTGGAAATGACAATCCGGAGCGATTGAAAAACCCTAAGCGGGTTAGTGCATCATCATCCGAATGGGAGGAGGCACAGAGTTTTAGACTATCGGGTAAGGATTTATTCCCCTGAAGTTGAAAAAGTCAGTGCGCAACGAAAAAATAAAGTAGGGAGGGCATGGCGGCAGTAAAATGCCGATGCCCGGCTCGAAACATCAGAATATTCGAGACAAATGGGAGTTTATGCCTGGCGACGCCATCGCCAGGAGGGAGTATCGCATGTGAGGTGGCTAAGCGCCGATGGCGATTGCAGGTAGTTGGAGGTATTCAAGAAATACGCGTACATCTGCTTCCCTTTAATGATTTAAACACATTTAGTGTGATTTGGCAAAAGTATGATTTTTTTCAAAACCTCCAAATCAATGATAGGATTTTAACACTTTACTCTAAAAAATGAACAAAACGGCGATTTTGCATCATTTTTTTAAAGTTATGGCAATACCGAGTGTAAAAAAAGAGGCTTTGGAGCCATTTCACCCACTTATTTTGCGGCATCAGCAATCAGCGTCAGCGTTTTTGCCACAGTGCCGGCGGCGGGATGGAGTTGTACCCATTCCAGACGATTGATTGTTTCCAGGTTTTTGAAAAAAAGGAAAAAGGTCTTAATGTCTTTCCCCGGAGTGTGTGCGTGAATAGCTCTTTCGTCATCGTCTGCACGAATTTCAGCGCCGTATCGAAGGGTATATTCCCAAATCAGGGTATCGTTGTGCCAGGCTTTTAAGAGGGCAACAGGAGTGGCTTCCGGAAGGATATGATTGGTAATCGCTTCCAGGCGCAACCCCGAAGCGGTGATGGGCAAAAAAGTCCAGGAGGCTGTTGAAGGAAGATTCTGCCCTTGGTCATTGGTCAAATCCTGAAAAGTGGCATCTTCTGCGACTATATAGCCATCGAGTTCAGCGAGTGGTTTGGATTGTTGATAAAAGCGGCTGCTCCAGGTTTCCACGGCATGGTAAGGCAGGTTTTCCGGTTTGGTGAGGCGGCCGCTCCATGCGTAGTCGAGGGCGAGCACATAAGCGCCGAACTGTTCGATGTGGAGCAGCATGTTGCGCTCGCTGCTTTCGAAATCGGCCCAGGTGGTTTGCAGTAATCCTGCCTGCTCTTGGATGGCGGCATGGGTAAAGCCATAGATATTGTCGGGTAAAAACCAGGGGCTTGCCAGGGGAATATTGCGGTTGTCCTTCCAGATGCGGAGGCTTTTGCGGTAGGGTTCCGGACTGGATTCGCCGAGATAATGCCAATCGGCAACGTAGCTTCCGGCCGGGATGGTGCTGCGGAGGAATGCTGCGCGCCCGGGGGTTTTTCCATTCAGCGCATCCGGTCCTTCTCCCGGTGCGAGGCCCATGTCACCCCAGAGCATGAGCCGGGCTTTTTGCTTTTTAGCGTAGTCGCGCAAGTATTTCATTTGGATTTGCCAAAAGTCGAGCTCTCTTTCGCGGGGAAGGTGAAAACCAATCATGCCGATTTCGTCAAAGCCGATGTGCATGATGCGTGGTTTGAGCAGATTAAATGCCTCATCCCATATTTTGCGAAGGGCCAATTGGGCTTCGGGCAGTTCCGGGTTTAGGGTATAAGGATAATCCGGATTTACCGCCATAAACCTGTAGGACGGCGGCTTGAAAAACCACTCCATGTGCCCCAGACTTTGAATGAGGGGAATAGGCTCTGCGTGGTGTTCTCGCAAAAAATCAAACTCGGCTTTCAGGTCGGCCAGGGGCACAGAAATCGGGTTGTGGAGTGCGGGATGGCTTTCCCATTCGGCTTGTTCACATTGGAGTACCACCTTATTCATTTTAAGAGGGAGGAGTACATTGTCGTACATTTTTAGGTGTAATGGCCAGGACTGGGGCCCGGTAAACATGTGAATACCCCGCCAGGCTATTTGGGGTTCGTCTTCGATATGTCCCAGGGGAATGACCAATCTTCCGGACTCCGGGCGGGTCAATTGAGCGAGGGTATGCAGCGCGTGTTGCAGTCCGGCTTTCGTGCGATGGCGGATGAATATGCCCTCCTTTTGGATATCCAGCACATATCCTTCGGGGGCGATTTTGGTATCTTTTTGCAGGGAGAGGCGGGGAAAGTGCGCATTGCCGATTTGCCATTGCCGGGCGAGTATTTCGCGGAAAGCGGATACGGCATCGCCGGAAGGGGAATCGGTGTTTAGGGGAATCTCGTAGTACCCGCCATTCAACTTCATGGTTTTGGGAGCGGGAAGCACTTCCTGAGGAGCGGGAGTTGGGTTCCAGGCTTTGGCCGTGAGTTGTGGACTAACCTGTTGAGACAAGGGCGATACCGTATTAAAGGATGGCCAGAGCGTAGAAACCGGCTCAATGCGAAACCAGCGCTGAAGCTGCCCGCCGCGGGTAAGGGGGATATCCCGCTCGCTGAACACCAGATATTGGTCGCGTTGACTGTACTGGTGCCTTTGCGGGCGTGGTGTTTGCATGCGCTGAATCCGGAAGGGATGAGATGCCAGAAACCGGAAAGTTCCGAAAGGCGTGGAGGCGATGAGCAGGGTATCATGAAATGCATCGAGGCTACTGGGGTCAATGGTATCGTAGCCATTGCTCCATTGAGCAGCTTCAAAAAAAGGCGCCCACAAGCGGGTATGGACGAGATCTGCCACGGCGGGTTCATCCAGGTTCCATCGGCACTGAATGGCGGTTTGGGGTGCATCTGCCACCTGACGCAGACTATAGCTGCCGAACACTGCTGTATTTTTGCTGCCGATGATCAGGGATTTTTCATCGGTGCGGGTGGTATCCACGTCTTGTTCCCACCAGGTGAAATAGTAGTGGTGCCGTTGTTTGTCGGGGGTAAAGAAGCTCAGTTCGGAGCCGGAGGCCCAGGTGAGATTATGGGATTTCAGCATCAATCCCTTTTTAGGGATGAGTTCAGCATCAATTTGTGCCATTGCGTCTAAAGAGAAAAAGAGCAAAACAAAAAGGCACCACCTGTGGAGGGTCAATTTTCGAGCTGTCATGGATAGGATTTTGAAATGCAAACATAGCAAAAGGAAAAAAAACAGGCCGTCGGGATTGCGGCGGCACTTTCAGATTGCCGGAAAACTTTTTACATTAGCCGCAAAATAAACAATCAAAAAACATGGATACCTCCAAACGCCTTTTTGCCTTAGATGTATTTCGCGGCATGACCATTGCCGGAATGGTGCTGGTAAACAATCCGGGATCCTGGGATACGGTATATGGGCCATTGTTGCATGCAGACTGGCATGGCATTACGCCCACGGACTGGGTTTTCCCCTTTTTTCTATTTATTGTAGGGGTTTCCATTCCGCTGGCCTTAGGCAAGCGGAAAGTCGAGGGACAGGATACTGCGGCCATTTACAAGAAAATTCTTTTTCGGACCGTGGCTATTTTTGTGGTGGGTTTGTTGTTGCATCTCATTCCGCGGTTTGATTTTGCAAATATGCGCATACCGGGCGTGTTGCAGCGAATTGCCCTGGTATATGGTGCCTGTGCGGCATTGTTTATGGTGGCCGACTGGCGGCGGCAGGCATGGATTGGTGCGGGTTTACTTTTCCTTTATTGGGGGTTAATGACCCTGGTGCCGGTGCCGGGTGGCTACCCGCCGAATCTGGATGCGGAGACCAATCTGGGCGCCTGGCTCGACCGCACACTATTGACCTCCAACCACTTATGGAGCCAGTCCAAGACCTGGGATCCGGAGGGCTTGCTGAGCACCCTTCCTGCTGTGGTTACCGGCATTTGCGGGATGTTGACGGGGGCCTGGATAAAGACCAATCGGAATGATTATGAAAAGCTGACGGCTATTTTTGGGGTGGGAACCTTGTTGTTGGTAGCGAGTCAGGTATGGGATCTCAGTTTTCCGATCAACAAGAAGATATGGACCAGTTCTTTTGTGCTTTACACGGCCGGGGCGGCGCTGCTTTTCCTTGGCGTGGTGTATTGGATAATAGATGTGATGGGTTACAAGCGGTGGACAAAGCCGTTTGTGGTTTTTGGCACCAATGCGCTATTTGCGTATGTCTTGTCGAGCCTGTTGGCCAAGCTGATGTTTTCCATCAAATGGCAGGTGGGTGAAGGCGAGATGCAGACATTGCAGGGATGGGTATATGAACATTGGTATCTGGGGTTATTTTCGGATTACAATGCCTCATTGGCGTATGCGCTGACCAATGTGTTGGTGGTATTGGCAATTACCTGGATTTTGTATAGCCGCAGGGTATTCATCCGGCTCTGAGTTTGCTGAGGAATTCGGGAGTTACACCGATATAGGAAGCGACCATTTTCAGCGGAACGCGTTCTATGAGGCCGGGGTAGCGCTCGCAGAAGGCCTGATAACGGGCTTTAGCGGTCATGCTGAGATTTTCGACCACGCGTCGGCGATAGGCCACTAAGGAGTTTTCGATGAGGAGGCGAAAGAAACGTTCGAAAGCGGGCACGCGCGCGAAAAGTTCCTCCCGGTTAGATTTTGACAGCAACCATACTTCTGTATCGGTCAGTGCGTCAATGTACAAATCTCCGGGCTTGCCAGTGATGAAGCTGTACATATCTGCAATCCACCAGTTGGGAGGTGCAAACTGAAGGAGGTGCTCATCACCGTCATCATCCATGGTGTAGCCGCGCAGACAACCGGCAATGACAAAGATGGAGTGGTGGCATACGGCTCCCTCTTGAAGCAGGAAAGTTTTTCTTTTGACTTTTTTATATTCCAGCAGGGACAAAAATGTAGCCTTTTCCGCCTCGTCTATGGAAATATGCCGCGCCACATTTTGCAGGATGAGTTCCTCGCCGTTCATGTTATGCTTTGCTGATGTTAGGTAAACCTTTATAAAGGTACATGAAAAGTTACCTTTAATGCACTGTTTCGCGCAATTAATGAGGCGGAGGCTTATGGTCGGCGTGATTTTGATGAAAAAAGTCATTTTTTATACAATAGGAGCAATGGTTTTAAGAGTACCAAAGCAAGAAATGGCATGGCGGGCTCTGAGGGGGGGTAAAAAAGGGCGATTTAATAGTGTTTGATGTGCTTGATTTATGGGCTGGTATTCCTTACCATAACTTTATAAGGGTAATCGGGGGGCATCTCTATCAGATGATTGCCGGCTCTGTGCTTTGCCCTTTCAGCATCCTGCGATAACACGCCGGCTTCATTCCGACCATTCGCTCAAACGTATTGTAAAAAGCCTGCCGCGTGCCGAATCCGGACTTTTCAGCGATGGCTTCGAGGGTATAGATATCGAATGCTTGCTGAGCCATCATCTTTTTGGCCTCTTCGATGCGGTAGTGGTTGATGAAGTGGGGGCAATTGCGGAAGTTGTTTTTTAGCGATTTAAGCAGTGTTTTCGGGGTAGTTTGAAGGCGAAGACAGAGTAATACTTGAGTTTGAGGTTCAGCTAGCAACCCTCCGGGAAAAGCAGTTCCCTTACCCTATTGAATGGAGGGCTACCTGCTGTATCGCTGTTTAGGTGATTACCGGGAAGATGGTCACCACGGACGAGCTGATGTTGGGTCATGGAGGAGGAAGTTTTAGTGTTAAAATATGGAGGTGAGCACCGATTATAATTCCTTATAAGTAATGACCTCACGGTATTTTTTTCTTCTAAAATATGAGCCCCTTTAAAATGACCGTTGGCAAATCTTTCAAAATTGAATACCGATGGTCGTTTTACGGGTGGCCTGAAAGCATGTGATGCTGATGCTACCAATTACGGAACCCTATTTACGGAGGTATGAAGTTTAATATCATTTTTCTCTTGTGCGAAATTCATGCTGTAGCATAAAAGTTATTAAATTCATACCTAAGGAGTCTAATT
>CAYTNI010000023.1:6946-17099 GCA_964439115.1 uncultured Saprospiraceae bacterium | reverse complement strand
ACTTTGTTGAGCATGCATCACACGCAAACAGGCTGATTTTCAATATTGGATAAAGAGAAACCCATAAGTTGTCTGGCGACTGTTTCAAAGTCTGGAAAAATTCTCCTAAGTTAGCGGCCACAAATCACTTGTCATGACGCTTTTCGCCTATATCACCTGGGATGCCTCACCGGAAATTGCACAAATCGGCCCCCTGACCCTGCGCTGGTACGGCTTGTGCTTCGCCATAGGCTTTCTCATTGGTTTGTGGATGGTACGGCGTATGTTTCTGGCCGAAAAAGCCCCCGAGGTATGGCTGGATCAGTGTTTCATTTATGTGGTGGCAGGAGCCGTTCTCGGGGCACGTCTGGGTCATGTATTCTTTTACGACTGGGAATACTACTCCCGTCATCCGGATGAGATACTCAAAATATGGGAGGGGGGTCTCGCTTCCCACGGCGGCGCTATCGGCATTATCATTGCGATGTGGATATTCTCGCGAGTGGTATCCAAAAAATCCATCCTTTGGATTTTAGATAAAATTGTAGTGCCCACGGCACTTGCGGGAGGCTTTATCCGCCTCGGAAACCTCATGAACTCTGAAATCGTGGGAAAACCAACCTCTGCTGGCATTGGCTTTTTGTTTAAGAATGCGGCCAAAGATACCTGGGTACTGTGCTCAGAATGTACTCAAATGGCCGCAGCGTGTCTGAAAACGGGAGTCAATAATCTTGGTGATGAAATGTGCATAGTGCCCCGTCATCCGGTACAAATCTATGAGTCACTAAGCTATTTTGCTATTTTCGGCATCTTGTACTACACCTATTGGCGCACCTACAAACGCTACAAACAAGGCTACCTCTTTGGCCTGTTTCTGGTGCTGATCTGGGGGGTGCGCATCCTTTGGGAAAACTTCAAAATGAGCCAGGGCGGATTTGAAAAAGCTTTCGGAAACGTGCTCAGCACCGGACAGCTGCTGAGCATCCCGTTCGTGCTGGTCGGCTTGTACTTCATGTTCCGGAAAAGTCATTAATCCCTGAGGGTTCTCTGACGCCGTGCTTCAAACATCAATACCGCCGAAGACGCCGATACGTTCATGGAGTCCACGTGCCCGCACATCGGAATGATGATGCGCGAATCTGCCGCATTTATCCAAAACGGAGATATTCCTTCCGCCTCCGAGCCCATAACAATGGCAACCCCTGTACAAAAATCTTCCTTGTAATATGGATGTGCCGCTTCCAGGTAGGAAGCAACAACCCGTACCCGGTGCGCTTGAAGCCAAGCCAAGGTGTCTTCCGCACCGGCCGTAGCAACGGGTACGGTAAAAACCGCCCCAAGGGAAGCCCTGATTACATTGGGATTGTACCAGTCCGCAAGTGGGTCGCAAAGTATGACGGCATCCACACCTGCCGCATCGGCAGAACGCAACACCGCGCCAATATTACCGGGTTTTTCAACGCTTTCGAGCACCAGTATCAGCGGCGAGTCTGGCAGTACAAGCTGCTCGAGCCCCAGAGGCTTCGATTGTAATACCGCAACCACATTGGGAATCCCGCTTCGGTAAGCTATTTTTTCAAATACAGCAGCAGAAGTCTCTATCCGGATATTGGCAGAGAAATTCACGCCAAGGGTCGCCAAATCAGCTTCTGTGGTACATGCAGGGTCATATAGCATTGCTTCAGCGTGATAACCCGCACGCAGCGCCAGGCCCGTTTCACGAAGCCCCTCCGCCACAAATAACCCCTGGTTGCGCCGTTCCCGCGCTTTTTGAGTCAGTGCGTCGATATTTTTAATCAGTGGGTTTTGCAGGCTGGTGATTACCTTTGTCATCTGAATTATTCATTTTGGTGATGTTTCAACTCAAAGGCCTTCCGCCTTTTCCAGATTACGAACTCCTGGATTCCGGCAATTTTAGGAAATTGGAACGGTTTGGCCAATATATTTTATCACGCCCCGAGCCACAAGCTATATGGATGCCATCCCTGGCGGAGTCGGAGTGGCAACGGCTCGCTCATGCCGTCTTCGATCGGCGTTCCAATAAAGTAAATGACTCAGGTGATGAAGGCAACTGGACCCTCCGCCGCGGTATGCCTGAACAATGGCATATTCAGTACCTGTATCAGGGCCTTCGCCTTCGGCTCCGCCTCGGTCTTACCTCTTTCAAACATGTAGGCGTTTTTCCGGAGCAGGCTGACAATTGGAACTTCATCTTCGATGCCATGCGTCAAATGAAAGGAACGCCCCTCGCACTGAACCTTTTCGCCTACACAGGAGCCTCCTCTCTTGCCGCTCGGGCCGCCGGTGCAGAGGTGGTACACGTAGATGCAGTAAAGCCGGTTATCTCCTGGGCAAGGCAGAATATGGAGGCTTCTGGCCTCGACGGGGTGCGCTGGGTGGTTGAAGATGCACTCAAATTTGCACAGCGTGAGCTGCGCCGCAACCGCCAGTACCAATGTATCATACTCGACCCGCCAGCCTATGGACGAGGCCCGGAAGGTGAAAAATGGCTTCTTGAAAAAAATCTCGGGGAACTCCTCGCACTTTGCCGGCAACTCCTGGACCCCCGGCAACACTGCCTGGTCATTAATCTGTATTCCATGGGTTTCTCCGCACTTATTCTCGAAAATCTGATGCACAGCTACTTCCCCGGGGTAAAACAATTCGAATTCGGCGAACTGTATGTCCCCGACAAAGTCAACCGGCTCCCTTTAGGCGTGTTTTTGCGCTTTTTGACAGTAAATGAAGGGGTATGAACAGGAAAATCTACTTCGCCTCTGATTTTCACTTCGGCATGCAGGGAAAGCTTTCAAGTGCGGAACGCGAAAAACAGGTGGTGCGGTGGCTCGACCAGTGCAGCCGCGATGCGGAGGCCATTTACCTTCTGGGGGATGTATTTGATTTTTGGTTTGAGTACCGCACAGTCATGCCCAAAGGTTATGTAAGGCTACTCGGCAAATTAGCTGAACTTCGCGACGCCGGATTGCCCATTTTCTTTTTCACCGGCAATCACGATATGTGGATTTTCGATTTCTTCGAACAGGAACTCGGCATACCTACCTACCGACAGCCCATTGTTCGGCAAATCCATGGTAAAACCTTCTTCATAGGTCACGGCGATGGCCTCGGCCCAGGGGATTACGGCTATAAAATGCTTAAAAAAATTTTTGCACACCCCTTTAACCAGTGGCTGTTTGAACGATTTCACCCCAATTTCGGAATCGGCTTGGCTCGATTCTGGTCGGGAAAAAGCAGAGCTCTTTATCCCGAAGCACCCGGCTTTCTTGGTCCGGATAAGGAATGGCTAGTAGCATACGCCAATCGCAAACTGGACGCGGTACAGGCAGATTATTTCCTGTTCGGGCACCGCCACATACCTGTTGACTTTACGCTAAAAAACGGAAAATCGCGTTATATCAATACCGGCGAATGGTTATATGCCTGTTCTTATGCCGTATTTGACGGGGAAAATCTCGAAATCAGATTCTTCGAAAATGAAAACGGACACGTATTTGGCCGGGAGTTGCTTCCCTGAAATATCCTGCCCGCCCGGGGCAGCAGCGCTTCTCCGCTACGCAACCCCTCGGATTCAACTCCTTCAACTTCTCAGGATTCTTCAACTACTGCCGTTCATAGTGGGCTGTTTTGTGCCCTCGTGGCTACAGTCACAACCGGAATGGGAAAAAGTATGGTCCATTCCCCAAAACGCCAGGTGGATTGCCGCTGACCAGCTTCGGCAATTATATGTGGTCACTCCCTCTAATGAAGTAATTAAATATAGCTCCGAAGGAGAGGTTTTATACCGGTATAACAATAACACACTGGGAACCCTGCAATACCTGGACGCCACAGACCCCTTTTCCCTGTTGCTGTATTACCCCGATTACCAGGTGGTTCAGGTGTTGGACCGAACCCTGAACCTGATGGCAGAATTCAGGCTTTGGCAGTATGGAATCTTTCAGCCACGAGCCATAGGTATGGCCAATGACAATCAGCTTTGGATTTACGACGAAGCGGTTTTTCGACTCAAAAAGCTGGATCCCAACGGAAAGGTTCTCGCTCAAAGTGACGACTTGAACCTACTGCTGGGCAGACAGCCACGCCCTGACATGCTCCTCGTGCGACAGAACAGAATCTGGCTGCTCGATTCCCAACAGGGCATTATTGTTTTTGATAATTTTGGCCAGTATAGCCATACCCTCACACTACAAAACCTCTCCCGAATTCGGATTTTTGACGATAAGTCCATCTGGTGCTTTGTTCAACATGAATGGAAATGCTTTGACGCCTTAACCTTCCTTCCCCGTACAGTCCACATCCCCGCCGATTTGACAGCCAATCCCCATACTATCATCTTCCCGGATTACCTCTTTACCCTTGAACCTGATGGTGTTTCTGCATGGAAGCGCTGAAAAACCCTCTGCCTTTCCAACAATATGATTTCAGATTATTGCTTTTAAAAATTCCAAAAAATAAAATTAAATTTTGAAAAAAACAGTGCGTTTTCACCTAAATATGTGGCTTGGTTTTGTCAAAATTGGGTAAAAAAAATATTTTTTCGCCTTTACGTTTGACAATCAGTGTGATAAGTCTTATCTTTGTCCTGTGTGTGCAATTCGTGTTTTTTGTACACTATCTAAAATATAGTTTCGTGTTTTTAATTTTTTCAAAATTACGCTTGATTTTAATCCTGTGATCATGTTAAAAAAGACCTATTCCAAGACCAAGCCATTGTGCAAAGTGACTTTTTCCCTGCCTTTAGATGCTGCTCCAGAAGCAGAAAAGGTGTTTCTGCTCGGCGATTTTAATGCATGGGAGGTGCAGAATGGTATCGAGATGAAGCGCGGAAAGACCTGTTTTGAAACCAGCCTGGAGTTGGCGGCAGGACAGTCTTATGAGTTTCGTTATCTCATTGACGGAAAGCATTGGGAAAATGACTGGGATGCGGATGCTTACGCACCCTCTCCATTCACAGGCATCACAAACTCAGTGCTCGTATTGGCTAATGAGGTGAAGCCGCCTGAAAAAGAGGAAACACCCCCTCCTGCCAAGCCGGCAAAGCCCACCCCCAGGAAAAAGAAGCCCTCCTGAATTCCTGCATTCAACATATTATTCACCATATAACCTTAAAGATGATTACCAAACAGTTCCTAAAGTCCAAAGCACTCTGCAAAGCCACTTTTACACTTCCTGCGGATTTGGCGCCGGAGGCCAAAAAAGTAGTTCTCCTTGGAGAATTTAACGGCTGGAACGCCGAAAATGGCATCGTAATGAAAAAGCAAAAAGATGGTTTTAAAGCAGTAGTTGAACTCGAAGCCGGAAAGGAGTTTCAGTTCCGCTATTTAGTGGATGACCAGCTTTGGCTCAACGACAATGCTGCCGACAAGTACATGCCCACCCCTTTTGGCGTGGAAAACAGCGTCGTGGTAACGCTCAATTGATACCTGTCCCGAAGTGTAATATCCACAAAAAGCGAGCCATCGCCCCTTGACAAGGCGATGGCTCGTGTTTTTTCATCTGACTGTTTACCACTGACCTCCGTTTAAGCCCGCCAAACCCAGTAAAGATAATAAGGCAAGCCAGAAGCGAATGTCAAGGTAGAGTGCGTTGGTTTTCTCGTTTTTCACAGCGATCGGTTTTGAAGTTTGGTAATGTGGTTGGCCTCCATGCGTTTTTCGCACACACTACTCTTCGCTGCAAAAACGATACCATATCAAAAATGTATAATGTAATCGTTAATTGTCCGGGTTCAGTGCCTCGTTGATTCTGTGCACCATCTCCCTTAAATGTGCCCGGCTCATACTATCCCGTGACGGTACAATCGAAGCATTTATCCTGTCCCGCAGGCTGATTAAATGCGCCCGTACCGCCGCCTTGATATCGGTCTTGTCATTGTCTAGCGGAGGGCCGAAACTAAAAGAGGCTCCTCTTGTTGAACCGCCACTTTCTTTGGGGTTCAGCAGCATATCCAGCGACGCTATATAGGTTTTTTGCAACTGACGGCGGTACACATCAACCGGCTTTTGGGTGCTGAGCTCCGTCCAGATGCCCTTTTGCATATCGCCCAATAGGTCATTTATGCGATAGGCTGCACTGCCCTGAGCCGCTTCGCCATCTACGAGTTTACTCATCGTACGAACACTCAGGAGCCGCTGAAGCACATTGTCCTGTACAGAAGCCGTCACCGTCAGTCCACGGGTTCCAATGCGATTAAAAATCTGTTGGTCAAGAAGCCAGACCGGTGTCGCAAACAAATTGCGGTTGAGATACTCTACTGCACGTCGTTGGTCAGCTTTCGACACCCAGACATACACCGGGCCGGATTCTTCTACCATTTTTGGCGTCTCCATAATCCCGCCTACGTATTTGGCTACATGATTGTTGTAACGATTGAACTGACTGACTACCTGATCATACATGATTTTCAGATTGTCGTATGACTCATTCGCAGTATAGGTCCACTTCATCAAATTAGGGACTATCCGCTTCAAATTCCGAGTGCCGTAATCGCTGCCTTTCATGGCATCATCACCCACTTGCTCCGACTGTGACCGCGGGTCATCGGGGTTAGTTTCAGTACCAAACCAAAGACGCTTATTCTGGAGCTTTTCAATTACCCACTTGTTGAGAAAAGGCTTTTCCGCTTCCGGGCTTTCAAATTCCGGGAACATGCGATATCCCCACTCTATGGCCCATTCATCGTAATCGCCAATTCGAGGGAACAAGCCCTCCCGGCCGATACTGTCTTCCGGCTGTGCTACGTAATTGAAGCGGGCATAGTCCATGATGGAAGGAGTATGTCCATTAGCTTCTACCCAGCGCTTGCTGCGCAGGCTGTCCACAGGTACTGTTGAACTGGAGCCGTGGTTGTGTCGAAGCCCGATGGTGTGCCCCACTTCGTGCGAGGACACAAAACGGATGAGTTGCCCCATAAGCTCATCATCAAAATTCATCATTTGCGCCCCCGGGTCCAAGGGTGCACATTGTACAAAGTACCAGTTGCGCACCAGAGACATGACGTTGTGAAACCAGCCAATACGACTCTCCACAATCTCGCCGCTGCGAGGGTCTGCCGTGGAGGGACCATAAGCATTAGGAACCGTGGAGGGCTTGTACAATATGGCTGAGTAGCGCGCATCCAGCAGACTCCATTCCGGATCCTCCTCCGGCGTCGGTGCCCGTTTGCCTATGATGGCATTCTTGAACCCCGCTTTTTCAAAAGCCGGTTGCCAGTCATTGACCCCTTGAATAAGATAGGGGATCCATTTTTCCGGCGTAGTGGGGTCAATATAAAACACAATAGGTTTCTGTGGCTCCACCAGCTCTCCGCGCTTGTACTTCTCCATGTCTTCGGGCTTGGGCTCCAGGCGCCAGCGCTTGGCCAACGAAACGCGCTTCACCCCTTGGGGATCCAGGTCGAAGTCGGTATAACCCACCGTGAAGTACCCCACCCTCGGGTCATAGTACCGCGCCTGCATCGGCTTTTCAGGCAGAAGCACCATCGAACTGTTCAGCTCAATCGAAACCGTCTCGGTAGAACTGCGCGGCGCCGGCGGATTGCCCGGAGAAGCTGGCGCCGCGCTCTTGGCATAGGTCTTTACCGCAGTAATTTCTACATTTATGGGAAACGGACGCACCTCAACAATGTAGGATTTTTCTTTCTGTAAGGAGCCAATCTGATTGGCGCTCTTGGTGGCCCCTCTCATGTAGAGAATATCGTTGTCCCCACTGATGAAATCCGTAATGTCAATAACGCTGCCTTCGCCACCTTCCGCGTATGCCTTTACATCAAATGCCTCCGCAATAGGCTGTAAGTTGGAGTTATTTACAGACGCAAACATGGCTGAGCTGGAGTCGGGGGCATATTCCGAATAGGAAATCTTGCGAATGAAAATTTTGTCGTTCGGACCTTTTTCAAATCGAATCACATTCTGTCCAATCTCATCTCCAGCATAACCGAAGAAACCGCTGCGCACCCCTGCCGGCCCCTTGGAAATCCGGTTAACACACAGGATATCGCGCCCCAATATGGAGTCAGGAACTTCAAAGTAGTACTTTTCGTCAATCTGGTGTACTTTGAATAAACCTGCGCGGGTGACGGCTTTTTCCGTAATCACTTCAGCATAAGGCTTTGGCTTGGATTTGCCACCGCTGCGTGCTGCCGCGGGCGCAGCAGCCGGTGTGGGAGCGGCCGGCTCATCCTGTGCGGAAATTCCAACCGATAAGGCCATCAGTGCCATGACCGCAAAAAGAGTTTTTATTTGGTATTGCATGAATAAAATTTTGATAATAAAAAATGATGACTTGCAAAAGTAGGTAATACTCCCTAATGGCAGGGAAAAAAACCGTAAACAAACTGTACCGGGTAGGCAGATGCGCATTTTTTCCTTAAACCCGCGTTAAAGTCGGTTAAAGTGCGTTAAAAACCTGACCTTCAGCCTAAAGTCATTTCTTTTTTGCCCCGCTCGGCTGTAATTTGCTGTGCATTGGTACTTTAACTTAATGCTATTTTGTTCCTAAAATCTTTTGCCATGAAAAGAATGCTCATTGGTTTATTGCTCTTTGCAGGCCTGTGGAACAACGCCACCTCGTACGCCCAATCTAGAGAGGAGCTGCTTCAACAACTTCTGGAAAATGACCGCGGTGACGTGGAATCCCTCATGCTGTACCCTGAGGTAACGCGCCTCCATATTCTCGAAGCCGCCAAATACCCTGAGGCATTAATTAGGCTTCAAACCGTACAAAGACGCACTCAGGCAGCCTTTCGTACGCTCGTCGAGAATTATCCCGAAAATGTCCAGCGCCAGATTTGGGATCTAACCCGCTATCCCAACCTGGTTCAGTACCTTGTTGCAGAAGGTCGGGGAAATACGCCTGCTTTTCAGCGCATCCTCCAGAATTATCCCCCGGAGGCCCAACAGGCCGGAATGGAGCTGGCAGCCGTGCATTTCGATCTGCTCGTCCGGGTGGATGTGCTCGACCGCGATGCTCAGGAAGCTTTTGACCGGATGGCAGGAGATTATCCGGAGCGCACCCGTGCCGCCCTCCGTACCCTGCTGGATGAGCCCGAGGCACTCGGCATCCTTACCGATAATATCCGCATGGCCGTCCTGCTCGGCGACCTCTATCAAAGAGAACCCTATTGGATGATTCAACAGGCCGAACAAATCGGCCTCGAAGCCGCCAGACAGCGGGCCAAAGACCTGGAAAGCTGGAAGCAAAGCCTGCAAGATGATCCCGACGCGCTCCGCGATTTTGAACAGTCCGCTCAGGCCTATGCCGATGAGTATCGCTACGACGATGAATACTACAACTATACCGGCATACCATCCCCGGATCGCGTTGTCGTTGAGCGTCATTACTACTACAACTACCCCTATTGGTTCGGATATCCTTCCTGGTATAACTTCCCGCGCTGGAGACCGCTTCCCTATTGGTACGACTGGGGTTTCTATCCACGACCCGGCGGTGCAGTGGTCATTTTTAATTTCCCTTCCACCTGGTTTGTAAACTGGTACTTCCGACGTCCAGTCTATATTTATCAGTACCCATATCTCGCAGGTCGCTTTGCAGATTACTACTATGGCCACCGGCGCTCTACCTGTAGCGTTGTCCTGGGCGTGGACCGATGGAGGGTGCGCAATGCTGCCGTGGTACAGGACAACTGGCTTTCTGATCGCGATGGACGTATTGATAGATTGCGCGAATTCGGCAGGATGGAGTCTTCCAGAGAACTGTATAACCGCGATAATCCTCGCCAGCCACTCAACCAACGGGAGTTTGTAGAGCGAAAAGCAACCGACTTCCCACGTCTTAATGAACGCCTCCCGGAACGGCCTCAACCCGCTACGCCGCGCAGTACCGACCCTCGTCGGAACATACCGGCCGAACCTACGCGGCCTGTTACGCCACCGACAAAAGTCCCGACTGCGGAACCTCGCAAAGAAGCGCCGCGTCCTGCCACTCCACCTGCAAAAGCCCCGACTGCGGAACCTCGCAAGGAAACACCGCGTCCTGCGACTCCACCGGCTAAAGCCCCGACTGCGCAGCCTCGCAAGGACACACCGCGTCCTGCGACGCCACCGGCTAAAGCCCCGACTGCGGAACCTCGCAAGGACACACCGCGTCCTGCGACGCCACCGGCTAAAGCCCCGACTGCGCAGCCTCGCAAGGA
>CAYTNI010000023.1:0-6846 GCA_964439115.1 uncultured Saprospiraceae bacterium | reverse complement strand
CACCGCGTCCTGCGACGCCACCGGCTAAAGCCCCGACTGCGCAGCCTCGCAAGGAAGCACCACGTCCTACGACGCCACCGACAAAGAAAACGGGTGAAAAATCAAAAGAGCCAGTAAAACAGAAAAATGATCGTGGCTGATGTTTCCGGGTTAGAATAGTCATTCACCGGACTTCACTAGGGCAGAAAGCCTTCCCTGAATATAAGGGAGGGCTTTCTGCTATTCATTAGCCTGGATGAATCGTTAATCATGGTGCCATTCACTTCGTTTGCCCCAAAAAAGTGCTGGAGCAAGCGCCGCGTAATAAAAGAGCAGCATGATATCCAAAAGGGGTATCCAGGGAAGTAAATCCTGTTGATGCAGGCGTGGAAGGATTTTTTGCCACCGCCAGAGTACCAGTCCCCATCGAATTAATACCGCACTACCTACCAATGGCCATGAAACACCGCAGAGGAGACAAGCTATTGCACCTGTATAGTGGAGTAGATGGCTGGCAGAAAGAGCCCCGAGGATAGTTTGGTGTATCCCACGGTACTTCGTGCCGGTACTGACATGTCTTTGCTTTTGATGGAAATAGGCTTTGAGGGAGTTTTTGGGTTCAGAATATACGAATGTATTAGGGTCGAGGATAACGGTGGTATTGGTCGCATTGGCGGCAGCGTTGACAAACAGATCGTCATCTCCCGAGGCGATATGAGCGTGGCGCAGGAAACCGCCGGATTGTGTATAGACGGAACGGGTATAGCAGAGATTACGGCCTACACCCATGTATGGTAATCCCCGGAGTGCCATGGAGAAATACTGCAATGCGGTGTAGGCCGTTTCAAACCGGATGAACCGATTGAGCATACCTAAGGAACGATGGTAAGGGCCGAAGCCCAAACCAATTTGGCTTGTAGTGTTTAAATGAGCGACACAGGTTGCAAGCCAAAGGTCGCCAACTGGCCTGCAATCCGCGTCGCTGAAAAAGAGATAGTTGCTCCGGGCTGCCTCAATGCCTTTGGCAAGAGCCGCTTTTTTTCCGGGCGTGGATTTTTCAAAAAACTCAACGAGGCGCAAATTGTGGCTTTTTGCCATAAAATGCAATACCACGTCTCTGGTATTGTCGGTTGAATTATCATCAACCACAATTACTTCAAAGGAACGGTAGTTTTGATTTAGAAAAAGGGGGAGATGTTTTTGCAGATTTTCAGATTCATTGCGGGCACAAATGATGACGGAAACGAAAGGGGTATCCTTTCTTTTGATTTTTGGGGGATTGAAATTAGCCAACCGCTTGAAGACAAAGCCCCAGAAAACTAACTGAATTAGAGTAGCACCAACAAATAAGATGGATGAGAGGATTGCTTCAACGGCCATTTTCTGTTCCTTTAGGGTTCCGAATTGGCGGAGGGTGTCAGCCTGTGGCCTTTTCGGAGGTGAATGCCTGTAGCGATTGGAGCAGATGATTTCTGAGTTCCTGCCATTCCTTTTTCATTTCCGGGTTGGTTTGAAATTGTCGCCATGCAAAAAATCGTTGTCGGATGCGGATGCTCCACCTGAAAATATGCCAGGCGATTAACCCGAGCGGGAATGAGGATAGGGTGAAAAGGCCGGCAAGTGCAGGGTTTAGCCACCATTTCAACAAGTGGTACACCATGAAATAGTAGCCGGGAAAAATTAAAAGGCCACTGACGGTTTTCCAGGTAGCCATGTATTCCGGAGAGGCCTTGAAGTGCTTTGCGAGGATACCGGGCAGGTGGAAAGGGATGGCATTGAACAGCCAGCCGGTCAGCAGCACGGGCGACACGGCAAGCAGCGCGCATATATGGAGGATTAAAAAACGGAAAGAAGGGTGTATTAGGGCGTGGTCGTGAAGGCCAAGTGCGCTCATCCTGGCAAAATAGGCGCGCAGGTCTCT
Organism: uncultured Saprospiraceae bacterium; assembly: GCA_964439115.1. Classification (GTDB taxonomy): domain Bacteria; phylum Bacteroidota; class Bacteroidia; order Chitinophagales; family Saprospiraceae; genus UBA2329. The sequence goes on along the minus strand of CAYTNI010000023.1, from coordinate 4,946 downwards.
GCTGAAACGTTCCCATACTTCCGGCTGTTGTTCCTGGCAATCGTGGAATGCTACTACGAGGCGCCGCGTTCGAAAATAGGATGCCTTCAACGGAAGCGGGAAAGAGTTTTGCAGCAGGATTTCAGCCCGATGCAGCAGCTTGTCCTCTGCTTCGTCGTGGGTATGTATTGCGAGTTCGCGCAGGCGGTTTTCCAGAAGTTCGGTAAGGCCGCGAACTGCCTGTCTGGGGTCTTCTTTCCAGGCATTGGCAAAATCAGTGGTTTGGATAGGCATTCCGGCGTGGAGTACAACACTGCCGCCAAAGTTTTGCTGATTTTCATAGCTCAGTCCTATTGGCAGAAACACAAGTCCGGTTTTAAAGCCATGTGCTGCTTCGGTTTGGAAGGCAATTCGGGCAGCTCCGGTTTTGAAGGGGCGGATCCTTCTACCGATGATACTGCCGCCCTCTGCTGCAATGAGCAGTTTCCCGCCGTTTGCCAGGTGTTCGGTGGCCCGGGCAAAGGAAGCATCATTTTGGAGTGGCTCTCCTTGGGTGTCGCTAGGCCTTTGAATGGGAATACAGAACAGATGATTCAGCAACCAGGCGGATACCGGGTTTTTGAACATGCTGTAGTTGGCCAGGAAATAAACCACACCGCGCACGTGTGCGGCTGCGAGCAGGGGGTCGAGAAGGGTATTGGGGTGATTAAAAATGATAATGGCGGGGCCTTTATGGCGAAAAAGATGAAGATTTATCCTTGCAATGCGAGGATAAAAAATTTGCATCAATACGATTACAATGCCTTTGAGTAAAAAAAACAGTCCGGTCAGTATGATTTTCACGGGATGGTCAGGCTTTAAAATCCAGCAAAAATTGCCTGATGGCATCGTCGAAGCCCGGGCCGCGGGCCTCCTGGTGGAAATGAACCTCTACAGGGAGCACAAAAATGGGCAGACGGGTTTCACGAAAAAACTCTCTGAATAGGTCGAGACGCATGGCATCCTTTTCGGTAGTGAGGATGATTTTTTTATCAGAGGCCATGTGGTCAAAAGTCAGTTTGAGGTTGGAAATATCGCTGTTGGTGAAATAGTGATGGTCTTCGTATTCCAGTATTTTGATGAAGCTGACCCGGCTTTTGAGATATCGGGTGAGGTGTGTGGTGTTGGCAATAGCACAAATGAGCAGCACCTCCCAGTCTTCCGCGAGGTCGGTGACGTAGCGGGGGTCGAGCAGGTACCATGGTTGGCGGTAGGAGAGGTAGGAGAAAAAGACCTGCTGGTGTGGCAGGGGTTGAATTTCGCGCATGAGGATATCCCGCTGTACTTCCTGTGGATTTTCGGGACATTTGGTCACGACGATGAGGTCGGCACGTTCGTAGGCGGAGGGCCATTCGCGCAAGCGGCCTACCGGCATCAACTTATCGCGTGTGAAGGGCATATCGTGTTCAGTGAGCAGGATATTCAGGCCGGGCTTCACCGCGCGGTGCTGGAAAGCGTCGTCGAGGAGTATAACTTCCAGGCCTCCGTGTTTAAGGAGCATGCGTGGTATGCCGAGGGCGCGGTTTTCACTTACCGCTACAAAGACATCCGGGAATTTGCGCTTGAATTGAAGGGGTTCATCTCCAACCGTTTCTGCTGTAGCGTCAGGCGTTGCCAACTGAAACCCTACGGTTTTGCGCCGGTAGCCACGGGAGAGTACACCGATTTCTACGTGTTCTTTCAGCAGGCGCAGCAGGTACTCCACATGAGGGCTTTTTCCTGCGCCGCCGATGACTAAGTTGCCCACGGAAATGACAGGGATATCGAAGCTGATGGCTTTCAAAACGCCCCACCGGTACAGCCGCTCGTGGAGAGCGGCACCAAGTCCGTAGAGCAGGGCGAAGGGAAGGAGCAGCAGCCGGGCGAGGGATTGTTGCATGACGGACACAAAAGTAAGGCAATTCTTTGGCAACACCTAATAAGGCCGAACTCCGCAAATGTCCCTAAGTTTGCTTCAAATTTGCACCGCTATGAAAGCCATGATTTTCGCTGCCGGTTTGGGTACCCGCCTTCGTCCCTACACCAACGATCGTCCCAAAGCACTGGTGGAAATCAATGGGGTTCCTCTCCTGGAAATTGCCATCCAAAGACTAACAGCCGCCGGCGTTGAGGAAATTATTGTCAATGTGCATCATTTTGCAAGTCAGATTGAGGCGTTTTTGCAGGAGAAGAGGTGTTTCGGCATTCGAATTGAGCTTTCTGACGAGCGGGAACAACTCTTGGATACTGGGGGCGGATTGAAAAAGGCGGCCTGGTTTTTTGATGATGATCAGCCTTTTTTCGCATACAACGCGGATATTCTCACTACGCTGGATTTAAAGGCCATGTATGCCGCTCATCGGGCGTCGGACGCTTTGGCTACGCTTGCCGTGCGTACAAGGGAGAGTTCACGGGCTTTTTTATTTGATGATGCCGGGCGTTTGAGTGGTTGGCGCAATCTCGCCACGCAGGCTGAGCGCATCGTCAGGCCGGCAGTTGCCCTCCAACCGATGGCATTCAGTGGCATTCACGTCATCAGTCCCGGGCTTTTCCGCTATATGCCGGATGAGACTGTTTTTTCCATAGTGGATGTGTATCTTAACGTTGCTTCCCAAGAACCGGTGATGGCTTATCCCCACGATCAGGATCTATGGATAGACGTGGGCAAACCGGGCGCTTTGGCAGAAGCGCAGAAAATTTGGAAGTAGTAGGCTTTATTGAATCTTATCCCCGCGAAGTATCCGGAATTGTTTGCGGCCTTCCACGGCAAAGGTGCTGGAAGCGTATTCCAGGAAGATTTTTTCGAATAGTGTTTTGGCCTTTTCCGGGTCGTTGAGATGGGTCTGATAAAGGGTTGCCAGCTCAAACAAGGCGTTATCTGCGCGGATTTCTTCGGGGTAGCTGTCAGCGATGCGCTGCAGCAGGGTGGCCTGCTGGTCATAGTCGCGCATTTTTTGGCAAATTTTGGATTTCAAGTATAAGACGTCATCCTCCAGGGCATGTGCTGGGAAGGATTTCAGCAGGGTGTCCAGCTTTTGGAAGGCTTCCTGAAACCGGTTTTGGAAAACGAGCAGGTCGGCCTGGGCGTACAGGCTGAGGGCGGTGGCGGTGGTGTCCAGCCCGAGATTATCCATGATGAAGACGGAGAGATCCAGTGCATCATTGGAGATGAACTTGGAAGTCGAGGCTTTTAGGATATCAAATTGTGCCTGAGCCCACTGGAAGTCACCGTCGTAGTAAGAGAGACGGGCATTGCGGTAGCGGGCTTCATTGCCGAGGGCATCTTCTTTAAACGCCTTGTCCACCTGGGAATAGAGCAGAGTGGACTCCCAGATTTCCCCTTGCATGAGGAAATAGTCACCGAGTTGAAGTTTTGCATTGGCGGCTGTAATGGGGTCGAGGTTTGGGAATTCGATGACTTCGGAGAGCAAGGTGATGGCCGAATCTAGCTGATTGAGGTAAAGGGCTTCCAATTCGGCCTGTTCGGCGATGATATTGGCGGTGACTCGTGAGCGGCCAAATTCGTTGAGAAATACTTTGTATTGGTCGCGAAGGACTAATAGGTCTTCGCGGCTATAGTCGAATCCTTCGGTGAGTTTGTTTCGGCGGCAGCGCAGTGCTTCGCGTTTGGCCTCGAGGTAAAAGGTGGAGGCGGTACCTTTGTCGTTGACGAGGTATTCGTAGGCAGAAATGGCGGTGTCGTAATCTTTAGCATCGCCGGCGATTTGAGCTAGTTGGAATACGCGGGCGCCGTTTTCATTCAGGCGTTTGTCTAGTGCGCGCAATTGCCGCAGGGCATTGCGGTAGTCGCTCATTTGCATGAAGGCCCAGGCGAGCATTTCGGTGTAAAGGATGGCATTTTCATCCTGTTGCAGGCGTGCGTAGAGTTGTTTTTGAAGTTCGAGATAATCTTCTTTCGTGAAGAAGCGCTGAAAGGTAGTCTGCAAGTTGGCCAGTCGTTCAGGGGCATTGCCGAGGCTGTTGAGATAGCTTTGTATCATCCTTGGGGAATCCCCTTTCCGCCGGTAGAGGTCGCCGAGGTAGTAGCTGAAGGTAATGGGGTCTTTCATGAGCTCCGTACCCTTTTCGAAAACCTGAATAGCGTAGTCGTATTTAGTCAGATTGGTAAAGGCATTGGCCAGTCGGATAATTTGAAAATGGTCTTTGGGGATTTGTGAAATGGCAGTCTGATATTGCTGTTGGGCTTCTTCTTCTTTGTACTGCTGTTCGAGCAAACGGCCGAGGGTGACGTAGAGCGACAGGTTTTTGGCGTCGCGCTTGAGTTGTTTGCGGATGGATTTTTCGCAGGCGTCATAGCGTTCGAGGGCCAGCATGCAATCCACGTAGCGTTCAAAGAAATAGTCGTTCTGTGGATTGGATTCGAATAGCTGTTCGAAAAGCACAGCGGCTTTTTCAAACTCACCGTTTTGGAGATACTGCTGCGCCAAACGGGAATCCTGAGCCTGCAGCGCATCTAGCGACAGGGCAAAAAGACTGAATAGCAAAAAACGTTTCATCATCGTGGCCATAAGGTTTTAAAAAAACGCAGCGAAGGGGTAAATGTTGCCTGCAAATGGCTTCCGATTTGCCGACGGAGGGATAATCATCGTGTATTTTCCGGTTTTTACCCTTGTTTGTAAATTTTCTTCTGCAGAAGTGTTACTTTTGAACCGGAGTAAATTCTTATTGAACATGCAAAGATTGTGGATTTTTTTTCTGCTCGCCGCGGTTTTTACTTCCTGTAAAAAAGAGGATCCGGCGGTTGCCATTGCCCACGATATGTGCGGATGCATCATGCCCACTGTGGATAACGGAGAGCGGGCCACCGAAATATTAAGAAGGGGTAATCAGGCGGAAATCAATGCCCTGGAGCAGGAAATGCAACGACTCCAGCTGGAAAGTCAGGCATGTTTTGAAAATCTGGGTAATAAATACGGCAATCTCGAGCC
>CAYTNI010000022.1:0-17290 GCA_964439115.1 uncultured Saprospiraceae bacterium | reverse complement strand
TTTTGAAAATGCCGTACTCAAATGTCATCCTGCGGCCCAAAAGCAGCCTTATGGTCGCACCTGGGAGGCGCTTTTCGCAAAATATCCCAGCCTGACGGCACGGGAGTTTTCTGAACTTTCCAATGTGCCCCGTGCGGAAGTCGAGCCGTTTCTCCAAAATTTAGTGAAAGCGGGGCATTTAAAAGTATGGGAAACCAGGAATGGCCATATCTGGGAGATCATTGCCAAAGGGTAATAGAAAATGGTACCCGCAGACTGATTCCGGGTAATTAGTTGATGATTTCTGCGTTACTTTGGTAAATGAACGTGCTATTATCCGCTATTTGCATCTGCCTCACGACTACCTCATTGGGGGTAAGGGGGGAAATTATTCCCTGTGAAATGAAAAATCAACCCGAAAAGCAAACCACTGTACTTCGCATAAAAGTTAAACCAATTGCTTATGCGAAAGGCCAGATTCATGTGGGGCTGTTTCGGGATGCCAAATCATTCCCCAAAAAGGAACTGGCCTTTGCAGGAAAAGAAGTTGCCGTACGGCAATTGGGCGAAATAGAAATTGAAATGGAGGGGCTTGTTCCCGGTCGCTATGCTGCGGCCGTATTTCACGACCTCAACGGCAACGGTAAACTCGACACCAATCTCTTGGGGGTACCTACCGAGCCCTACGGTTTTTCCAATATCAACTCTGCTAAATGGGGTAGTCCTGATTTTGCGGAAGCATCCTTTAATCTACCCGCTGAAGGCAAGACCATGGAGGTGCGGCTGGCTGCCTGGAAAGACCAGTAATACAAACGGGAGCGCCGCTATGTGCAACGCTCCCGCCCTGTTGTGTGTCTTTTATTACTACGGATTATCTGCCGGTTACCAGCAGGCGCGTGCTCAGCAGTTCAGCACCGTTAAATGCTTCTACGGTATAATAGCCCGCCATCAACCCGCCAAGGGAAAATGACTGCGGCCCTTCGATAGATTGCATGGGCAGATGGCGTACCACCTTCCCCGTCATATCGCGGATTCTGACTTCTGCCTGGCCGTCGAGCCAGGAAACCGGCAGCCGCACTTCTACCGTTTCGGTAGCAGGATTGGGAAACAAACCTAATTCACCACTCTTTTCTATCACCTCGATGGCGATGACTTTGGAATATTCGAAAGCGCCGTCATAGTCCACCTGGCGAAGGCGGTAGTAATTGACGCCGGCTTTGGGTGTACGATCGGTAAAAGCATAATCCAAGGTTCCCGTGTAGGTACCTGCGCCTTGTACTTTTCCGAGCACTTCAAAGGAGCGGCCATCGGTGGAGCGCTGTACTTCAAAGAAATCGTTATTGAGTTCGCTGGCGGTGGTCCAGGAAAGTTCTACCTGCTGGTTTTTGCCTGTACCCTCGAAGCTGGTGAGTTCTACCGGCAGTACGGAGTCAAACAATTCCTGGAGGGTAGCAAAGCCGGCACCTGTGTGATTCCATTCGGTAGCGAAGTTGGAAAACGCCTGTATGTACAGGTTGAGTGGCGGCTGCGGCACGTAATTAAAATACGTCCGGGTATTGTCATCAGGAAACTGGTAATAGCGACCATCCCCGGCATTGTAGATGACGATGAAAAATTTCTCCGGGTTTAACGGATAGCCGTCAATGCCTGCATCCAACGTGGCACAAGGAACAACAGGCGTATCTTCATCGGTATTTACCACCACTTGATTGATATAAGCCGCACCAGCATTGATCAAAAGTTCATCGGCTCCTGCAAGTACATCTGTCGTATCAAAAGCGGCAATCCAGGAACCTGCTGCGGGGGTGGCTCCATTTATCTGAACAATGCCTAAGAGCGAGAAGGCATCCAGGCCGGCACAGGCGATAGCCGTGTAATTGAACCCTGCAGGCTGTGCAAAGGCAACTCGCGCCGTAAACAGACCAGCTACTAAAAGGAGGATAGAAGCGTAAAATTTCATTAGCCCAGGTTTAAAAATGAATATTCGATTTCAACATAATTATCTTCTGACCACGGTTTTCACCATCATAGGTACGCCATCTTTCACGAAAGCTATGAAATAGGTACCTGAAGGAAGCGGTCGGTTTTCACGAGTAATTCTGTACTGGCCGATACCCCAGGTGCTTTCGGGCTGCAAAATTTCTACAACCTGTCCAAAAGCATTGAACAACACCACAGAAGCCCGCATTTCTGCATTTATCTGTAGTACAATCTCCAACTCATCAGAGAATGGGTTAGGATTGGCATCCAGATATGCAGCATCAGTGCCCGAATCTTCAGCAAAGATAGTCTTTGGGAATTCAACTTCCACAAAATTTATACGCTTATCGCCGTGGAACACCAGGCCGATGTCAACTGTCGAGGTACCGTAACGGAACAGTATTTTATCCCCCGGACGAAGTTTAGAGGCACTTTCCGCTGCGGGATCAAACCCATAGACCGGTGTGGTGAAGAGATAGCCGTCCTGAACGATGTCCATCACGCCAAGTATTTCGCCGCCGGAATTGACGAGTTCTACCTGCTTGCCAATGGCAGAAATTGGCAGATTGGAACGCCCAACGATGACATCGTAGTTCATGGAGTTGGCAGGCTGTCCATTCAGACTGCGGAAATCCGTGGTCTGATTTTCGGAAAGCAGCCAGTCGTTACCCATTACGGCAGTCGTCACCCGGATTTCGTAGCCAAACCCATTGGCAACTGAGGTCAGAGAGTTCAAAAATGGCGGAAGTGATGGATCGAAAATTTTGTAGCCATTGTTAAAGCCCCTTGCCAGCAGCAGCACACTGTCTGCAAGCAAATCCGAGAAATAAACGGATGGTGTGGAAGATGCTTGTGGGAGGTAGGCCACGAGGTTGATACCGGCATTGAGATTTTTCCGGAAGGAAGTATCAATCGGCGTTCCGCAAATGGTGAGTGTGGAAGCGGCTACCACCCTGAGGTAGTATCCTTCACCAGGTCGAATTTGATTCAGCGTATTGAGGAACGGAGGAAGATTGGGATCAAAGTTAACCACGCCGCCGCTGCTGTTCCTGCCCTGGATGAACAGGATGTTATCGCTCTCCAGCAAGTCTTCAAATACAGCCGCAATGCTGTTATCTGCCGGTATTACATCGGTAGAAATCAGGTTCAGGCCTGCCCTCAGGCTGATGTTGTCGCAAATGGTATCAGTTACTACTACATTCTGGCAGAGCGTATCCTCCCCGCAGGGGCCTGTGGCTGTGAGGCAAACCTCATAAGTGCCGGCTGCTGCGTAAGTATGGGTCGGGTTTTGTTCCTCGCTGGTTTCTCCGTCGCCGAAAGTCCATTGCCAGGCGGTTGGGCTACCTACTGTTTCGTCGGTAAAGTTGAGTGTAAGGCCAACGCCAACAGGCGCTTCGCTGCTGAAGTCTGCAGCGGTGGAGGGTTCAACGGTAACTTCAAGCGTATTGGTTTGGTCGCAGTCTTCATTGACTTCCACTACCGTAAGGATGAATGGCCCACCGACCTTATCCCAGAGCACGGAGATGGTATCGCCGTCTGTTGGGGAATTGATGGTACCGCCATTGGCCAAGGACCATGAGTACGTACTTCCGGGTTGAAGGTTAGCCAGGGTATAAGAAGCAAGGCTGTCCTCGCAGACCGTGACAAAGCCCACGATGGGGTTGAGCGGCAAGGGAGGTTCGATGGTGATGGTCACGTCCACATTATCGGTACCGGTACATGGTGCCTGGCCGGTCACCGTATAGCGATAGGTGTATAGTCCGGGCGCAGTGCCGTCCACCAGGAGCAATCCGGTAGTAGGATCTGGTTGTGGGCCGACAGTACCCAACCTAGTCCAAGTTCCTCCCTCCTGGAATTGACGGATCAGGGAGAAAAGGAGCACGGTATCCTGTCGGTTACAGAAGGAGAGGTCAGCTCCGGGGACTGGTTCGCCGGCATTGGCATTGCTTTCCAGCAACAGAGAAACGAAGACCTCTGAGCCGCCGCAGGCGCCCGATCCGGCAAAGCTATACCTGAAAATATAGCTGCCCGCCGCCGCAGAACCAAGGCTTACAGTACCCGACGGGGAAACTGCAAGAGAGGTGGTACCCTGAATCTGAGACCAATTACCTCCAAGGTCATAAGTGTCGGGCGTAATAAGGTCGAACAGGTTGAAAGTGCCCGCTCCGACGCACAGGTTAGGTGTTTCTCCGGTAGCGACACCCGCTCTTGGAATAGGCTGAACCTGAATTGTTACCGCAGTGCTGGCCGGAGGGCAAATGCCATTATCCACCGTGTAGGTGAACTCAAACATCTGCTGCGCAATGCCGGTAATATTGGAAGGCGTAAAGATTCCGTCGGGTGTGAGTTCACCTTCGTCGGGTCCTCCCGTTTGCGTCCATACACCGGTGGTATCGTAGCTTCCCATGGCAAGCTGGCCGAACAAATCGAAACCGTCATCACCCTCGCAGATGACAGGTACATTGGAGATAGTGGAACCGGAACGCGCGCCCGGCACTACTTCCAGGGTATCTCTTAGGGTCAGAGAACAACCTTGAAGGTTGTCAACGAGCAACAAATCGAGTACAAAAGTACCGGGAAGGGTGATGAGTGTAACGCCGGCGCTTAGTTCGTTGGCATTGACCACTAAGCTATCGGACGGGTTGGCAATCACCGTACCGACAATCGGGCTTGCGCCAAATAGCTGCCCGTTGATGCGGAAGTTGCGCGCTGTTCCTCCTCTGTAGGTCCAGGTATAGAGGAAATCACCGCTGCCACCTTCCGGATTGCTGAAAATAGTAGCAGTATCTCTGAGGCACACCCCGCGTGGTTCAATATCCACTTGTAGCTTTCCATACACATACACCACACGTCGGGTCTCCTGGCCGATGCAGCCGTTGGTGCTCACCGGAATGATGTGGTAAACCACGGAGTCTCTGAGCGTGGATGCATTGGAAAGCCTGCTGGTAAAGGTGGCGATATTAAGGGTGGCCAGGGTTCCCACCATGTCGAATACGGTCGGGTCAAGGGAATCTGTACTAATAGCTGCAGCAGTATCCTGGGTCACATTGGCGCCTGTTTCAACCCATACCCGATAAGCAGAAATGGGAACCGAGTTGGTCGTTTTCCGCATGCGCAGGGTAAAATTCTCATCATTGCAGACTTCGGTGGCAGGAGCAGGGTTTAAAACAACATCCACATTGGCCACCACAGGGGATTCGATAATCAAATCATAAACAATTCCTACCAGTCCAGTACATTCATCAAAGTCAATGAAAATGGGATCACCCTCAACTTGATTTCGATTGGAAAATGGTAAGATAACAATTTCGATTTCACTTGGCGTTGTGCCATTATTCGAAATTCCATTAGGGAAAGTAAGGAATTCTGACAATTCTGCAACTTTGAGGACGGTATCAATGAAGCCATTGGGGTTGATGAGCCTTCCTGTATCGTACACCGTCACGAGTGCCCAAAGCTCAGCTCCGGGGGCGACCATGCTGAAAGAATCCAGCGAGACCTCAATAGGTGTATCTGCACAGAGCGTAACGGACAGCGGATCCCCTGGTGGGCTGGTTTGCTCATTGATAAAATCAGGCCCTTCGGGAGTGCCGGAATGGTTCATCTGCAGGAAGATGGAAATATCGGGTTCTACGAACACGGTGAGGGTATGCGGTTCGCCTGCGCATTCCTGGTCGGTACCGCAAAAGCGGATAGGCGTAATGGTGTAGGTTACCGCAACGGCAGTATTGCCTGCATTTTCCCAGGTGTCATTAAATAGTGCAAATTCATCCGCACAAAGGACCGTATGCGTATCCGGATCATAATCATTGAAACCGGTATAAGTCAACCCGGCAGGATTATCATGTACTATCTGAAAAGTAACATCAGAAGGCTCCATACTCAAGGTATCCCTGAACACATCCAGTATCAGGGAAGGCCTGCCATTGTTGCACACCGCCATGGTGTCTGGAGCATTCAACCTCGGGTTGGGCGAGATGAAAAATAGATAATCTACCGGGAAGCTGGAACAGCCATCTGCGGAGTTCAGCACCACGCGATAGGTGACCAATTCATCAAAAAATGCCTGATTATTCCAGCTATCCATGGTAAAATCGGCATTTACACCCATGGTTGGACCCTGAACGGGCACGACATCAGGTGTACCGGGCAGCACATCAATCACCTCATAAGAAACGATGGGAATGCCATTGAAGGTAGTTATCCTGATGCTGTCAAATACACTTCCAATAGAGGCAAAGGAGCAGATTGGGTCATAAATGAAAAATATTTCTTCGGGAGCGGGTTCCGGGAAAATGGTTACGACCAGCGTATCAAAGACCTCTCCACAAATGCCGAAAACATCATCCTCGATGGCCGTGCGCAGGATGTAAGTAACCGTTGCTGGTACCGAGTCGGTATTGATGAACCATTGCCTTAAGCCGATGGGTAAATCACTGCCGGTACCGATTGGTTGTGGGGTAATCAATCCGGAGAGATCGGGGAAACTTTCTACCCCTTCCCGGAGGAAAAATCCCACTGTGCTTCCATAAACTTCTTCGACGGATTGGAGTTCGAACTTCAACGATTCAGGCCCACCGGAAGGAAGGGTAGGAGAAAGCATATCCACCATCATGGTATCCATGCTACACAGGGTAAGCGTATAGTAGTTGGGGCTCACCCTTTCAAGGCCTGGACCCTCCAGAGAGGTTTCAGGGTCAGGCTCTACCTTGACCGTCACGATGAAGGGGTCACTTTCGCAGTTGCTGTCGGTATCGGGATTAATGGTGTACACCACGGTTTGGAAAGTATCCGTGGGGTTTATCCACTTTTCCGATGCGATGAGATCACTCACGTAGGAGAAGTTGGCCACACCCACATTATTGGGCGCAACACTGCGGTCTATGCTGTCGGCATCCATCAATACAGAAGGGTCATATTCGATGGAAGTAATCGTATAAGTAACAGGTGGCAGGGTACGAATCCATGATAGACGAACCAATCCATTCTGGCCGGTGCCGAAGCCACTGCGACCTGTTTCCAGTATTGGAGAGTCATCCTCTGCCAGATTAGTATTGACATAAGAACTGCCGCCGTTGCCGCCAGCGCCAAAAACGCCGCTTCCACCGTCGCCGCCAAAAAAGCCGCCGCCGCCGCCGCCGCCATTGGCACCACCGCCGCCGCCGGCACCGGAGCCATTGCCTCCGTCTGCACCGCCGCCATTGCCAGGGCCACCCATGGCGCCGAATCCTGCGTCACCGCCTTCACCGCCGCTGCCGCCGCCATCTAATCCGGATGTTCCATCAAGGAAACCACCGCCGCCGCCGCCGCCGCTCGCAGCGCCGCCTAATCCACCAGTATCGAAAGCTACATCTGTCTGACCGCCGCCGCCGGGCAAAGCACCGCCGCCGCCGCCGCCGGCTGCGACCACCAGCAAATCGCCAAGACCCAGTACCGCTGTAGCGCCGCCGCCGCCGCCGGCATTGAATCCATTAGTACCGCCGCCAACAACACCGAGGGCAATTTCAAGGGTATCTCCCATGGAGACCGGGAAGATAGCCGAAACATTTGCACCCTCGCCGCCCTTGGCGCCACCATTACCGCCATCAGCACCGCGGGCATCAATCTGTACAAAGTCCACCCCGAGTGGTACAACCCACTTATGCACCCGAGCTGGATCTGTGTACTCCTCACGCTCCTGTACCTGGACGCCTTGTCCCGGGTTGTTATCAGGCTCAAGAATCCATCCAAGCGACTCGTCGGAACACACCGCCAAGTCCACATTTGAATGTGCGGCTTCCGGGTTGATGCGAATTTCAAAGCTGATGGGCTCCCCGCTGCATTCAAAAATGTCCAGAATTTGTTGCTCTTCCAACACGGGAGTGGATTCAATGTAGGGTATCGCAGTTACGTAGATATATTTAATCTGACTGGTCGTATTCTCGATACTGTCGGCAGAGAAGTTCAATGCCTCTAAAGGACCATGAAACTCTATAGGATCGGATGCAGTAAGTGACCCGGGAAATCCGAGGGCATCTACATCGCCCCAGATCCGAACCTGGGCCCAGATTCTGTCGCCAGGAAAACCAGAGGGTGTGACACCCGCACCAGCAGCTGTCACGGCAAATTGCGCCTCGCTGCAAGCCGTGTAAAAGTCTCCATCTGCCACACTATTCTCCTCCCCATTCAGGGTCAGGAATACTTTCATTCTTGGTTCAGGCTCTACCGTAAGATTGAAAGAAATCTCCTCGCCGGCACAGAATTCAGTTTCTCCGCAGCGGGTGTAAGGCAAAATCGAATAGGTAATGGTGACCGGGAAGTCATAGGGGTTCACCCATCTTTCTGCCTGGATAGCGCTTGAATCCATAGAGCCAAAAGGCGTAACACATTCCGCACCATCCAAATCTATGGAATCACCTTCTACCAAACCGGATTGTCCACGGATTCCAATACTGAATCTGATGTCCGGGTTATGTACCAAACCGGGGAGGGATTCACCATAGTATCCCAACAAATTCAAAATATACGGCTCCCCGCTGCAAATGGTATCGTTGAGGAGGCGCTCGGCCTTGGGTTCCGGGAAGTATTTGAACTCCAGTCGGGTAGTATCGCTTTTACATCCATTGCCGGCAGTGGCTATCACCGGATATAGGACGGTAGTAACGCTATCTGTGAGGTTGCGATGACTGTCAAACCTGATATAATTGAGATTAGTTACCGCATTATTGGGCAGCGCAGCCACAAAAGCCGTGCTCCAGTTGCCGTCGAGGTCAACGTAATATTCTCTTTCAAACATCTGATAAGACAAGATGCTGAAGTCGTTGCTACTGAGATCCGGCAATCTGTAGTTTAAGGGTTGTGTGGAGCATACAAAATAATCCACCGGCACATCCAGGACAGGTTGTGGCAATACGTGCACCACCACTGAGTCTGTCTGCCCGAAGCAGTTATCCAGGAAATTATCCGTACCGTCAGGTCCAAAGGTGAAAGGCTGAATCTCGAAAACGTATGATTTAATGGTCATGCCGGTATTCGGGAGTACCTGCTCGATGATGCTGTCAAAAGAAACGGTATCCGTAAATAAACTCCAGACATCATCCGTGGCATCCTTATAACGCCAGCGGTAACGAGTGTTTTCGATTAGCAGTGTGGTGCTCACATTGATTCTGGCGGCAGTTCCGCCGCAAATGGTATCCCGCTGTGGGGTTCCGGTAGCATTGGCGAGGGGTTCAATACTGATATCCACCTGTACGGGCTCTCCCGGGCAATCGTCACCAGTTGCACCATTATCCACGCCATTACTGCCGAAAGTATAGGGCGTGAAGGTGTACGTTACAGTTGAGTAATCGTTGCCCGTGTTCACCAGATTTGATTCAGATACGGTCGTACCAAATGGCACGCTCATTCCGCCGCCACCATTGGTGGAAGTCCAGTTGAAGCGCGTGGAGCCCGCCGGATTAATGCTGGTGTTCACCATCACCATGGAGGATCTGAAGGTGCAGATGGTGTCAGAGACGGGTACAGCAGCGAGCGTCCCTGTGGGCTGTGGCCATACCAGCACATTGAACACCTGGGTATTTTCCTCTACGCAATCATCAGAGGAAGGATCTCCTTCATTGTCCTCGCCATCAGGGCCATAAGTATAGGCCCGGAAAGTGAACACTGTCATCCTCGGAGCATCGGTGTCATTGGTCAAAACCTGGCTGATGGACTGCATGCCTGCTGCATCAAAAGTCGCAAAAAATGGCCCATTTTCAGGTTCTCCCTCATGCTGATACGTCCAGCGAATACTTGTAGGTACAGAATCATCTTCAATAGAGAGCGCAAAGCTGGCTGAGCCTCCTGAACACAGCGTATCCTGCGCCAGCGCAATGGTAGTCTCGGGGTTGGAGACATAGAGTGCTACAGGAAAATCTTCACTCACACAAGGCACCGACCCGGAGGTGTTGCGAAGGTTTAACACCAAATTATACCAGCCTGTTTCCATCGGCACGAATTGTAATCCGACCTCAAAGGGGCTTTCGGCGGGCATGGAAGAAAAATTAGTTTGAACGAAATTCAAATCTCCGGCATCACCGCTGAGGTTGCTGATCAAAAACTGATCCGGGTCACCGGTAAGGCTGAGCGGATTGAATGGAATATTGAATCCGTTATTGCTAATGCAAATTTGTGCAGAATCCTGTAATGCCACACTCAGCTCTCCTGGTTGTTCCAGTGTCATATTTGCGGCTGTTTGCGTACAGCCGGTGTTGTCGGTAAGGGTAAGGGAATAAATACCCGCATCAAGCTCCGTCAGGGTGCCGTTAAAGGCAGAGGCGATGATGGTCAGGTTATCAAACCCGTGATTCATATTGATTTGCGATGCATCCGAAGATGCTGCCGTCACCCGAATGGTGAAGGAAGAGTCGGGAGCAATATTCAATCCGGCAAAAACGTGGTTTAAATTGCGGATAGCCAAATTGAGGCTGTCCATTTGACCATCGCGAAGCCATACCTGTGTATTAGTACCTACCCCCGCATTGGTAATTACCGGAGACTGCTGGGCGGCACCGTCATTGACCTGCCAGAGCAGACTTGCGGTCCTTGGTGAACTTGCCCCCACATTTACCCAGGGTACTTCGAAATCATAGGTGAGTGTAATCTCTGTCAAAGGCGCACCGGTAGTATTCACTAAGGTCAAATCCCAGTATAGTGAGTTGCCCTGAGCCGTTTTATAGAAAGTCAATGCACGGTCGTTATTCGTGGATTGGCTCCAGTATTCATTGACTGCAAAATTACCCGGGCGCGGGGGTACATTCGCATCCACGAATCCGCTTACAGCGGGATTGGCTACGAATCCATTCAGGTTATTGTCAAAGTTATTTTGATACAATGAGCGCGTATAGGTACCGGAGAATCCATTATTGGCACTCCAAGTGAAAGAATACGGAGGAACGCCGCCTGATGCATTCGGGACAATGCTGCCGTCTGCCGCTTCAAAACAGGTTAAATCTGAGAGATCGGGCATAAGCACAAGTTCCGCGGGTTGGGTCACCACCACCGTCTGTGGTCCTGTCAAACAGGTAGTATCGGCTGCATCCCTCATGCGGATTTGGTAAGAACCCGCAAGCAGATTGGGAAAGGAATCTACAGGCTGATAGGCGCCGGTGCCGAGGCTGAACTGATAGGCACCACTGCCGCCTTCGCCGTCAAGATGAATTACGCCATTGCTGAAGCCATGACAAGACGGCATGGTTACCGAAGTGCTGAAACTCAGCGGCTCCGGCTCGGTGATGGTGAAAATCGTATCTATAAAACACTCATTACCATTACTATACAATCGAAGGATATAATCATCTGCCGGGAGGGGAGACAGCGAGTTAGAAGTTGCGGCAGGTGTAGAGGGCACTGGCGGCCCTGTGTATTCCATTCCGGGATTAAAGCTATACGTGTAGGATACACCTGTAGGAATTTGAAACGCATATCCCCCGTTGTTTCCGCCGTGGCAGGATACAGGCGTCATGGTAGTCTGAGCCAAAATTGGCCCCGGGGTAACATGCAGCGTATCGGAAGGGGAATTGATGGGATCGCACAGCTCTGAAGAAACCTGGCAACGGAACGATGCGCCGTTAAAAGAAAGAGGCACATTATTCAGCACCAGGCGGGCATCGTTCGCTTCGAGGGCGAAGAAATACCCCGGCGTAATGTCCATCCAGCCGGTGCCGGTATTCATCTGCCATTGATACATGAGGGCCCCTGAGCCCCCATTGCTGGCGTTCACCTCGATGGCAGTAGATGATTTTTCGCAGATGGTATCCTGATTGGCGACAAAACCAAAACTATTGATGGTGATTGGCCCCTGCACGTTCAGGGTTACCGGCAGCTCGTCAGAACAACCCGGGCCATCGGTAGCCATCTTGCGGAAATAATACACCGTGCTGGTGGGTGGAGATACCGTCGTATTGGCACCGACAAGTAAATTGGCACTGGTAGCCGGTGTTGCCGTGTGGACTGTGACGTTACCCGACAAATCATTGGCATCAGAGGTATCCACCGCTGTGTACAGAGAAGACAAATTAAAAGACTGCGAGCGGCAGATAGAGGGATTGACTATCGGTTGTAAATCAGGAGCCGCACTTACAGTCACCGAAAACGTCACTGGGTCGCTCACGCATCCGTTCAGCGTAGCCGTGACGCTGGTGGTACTGTTGCGCGCAGTGGCACCGGGATTGACTGCTGTAAAGCCTGGGATTTGAAAGGGTGAGGTCGAGTCGGTTCCAGAGGTAGCGCCCGTTGACTGACCGGTAACCGTCCAATCGAAGCGGCTGCCTGTAGGCGTGCTGCCCAAATTTACAAAAGGAACAGAGCTTCCCGGGCAGGCTGTCATCATATCGGGTAAGGCTGTCACCACCGGGGTCGTCTGCATAGTGACAGAGCTCGTCATATCGGTTGTACAGCCATTTTGACTGCTGTCGCGCACCATTACCTGATAAGTCCCCACTGTCGTTCCCCAGTTGATGGAAACCTGGGGGCCTGACAAGGCGAAGGTATGATTGCCGGCAGGGCTTACCGACCATATATAATTAGAACCGGTTGTACCGGTTATGGAATATTGGTAAGACCGCCCCGTGCATGGGGTTGCCCCTCCCGCACTCACCTGTATGGTTTGGACTGCCGGGTCGGGATAGACCGTAAGGGTTAGGGTATTTGTATTAAAATTGCACAAACTCGGGGAAGGCTCCACTATATTGAGCCATACCTGTATGGTTGCAGTATAGCCATCAGGTACACCAGAAACCGTAAGTAAACCCGGTGTTGTACTCGTGGGATCGACAAAAGAGGCTGTGATTCCTGCACTATCCGGCACGGCATTCCACATGTAGGTGGACATGGCCGGGGCATCCACAGTGGCCGTCAGCATCTTGCCGTCGCCCTCGCATATTGAAGCAGGCAAAGAGGCCCAGGCGATGGTGCCTGAGGGCAGGCGGTCTTCCCAGGCGTATCCGGTTCCGATGATGGTGCCATCGTTATCTTCAGAATAATCGACCACCGAGATTCCTATGCCATCTTCAAACGGCCAGAAGGCGACTCTTTGGCCGTTGGCAATCTGTAATGGAGATTTTGATACATCTGAGATTTCTGAAATTTCTGTTTCGGTCAGCAATACGCTCCAAAGTGCGACATCATCGAGTCTCCCATGGAGGAACCCGGAAGGCGTCATCATATCGAGACCAGCGCCCAAAGTAAGCGGTGCTGTATTGTTCACAGAGCCTGCCACACCAGAAATATCTAGAGCGTTCACGAGGCTGCCATCCACATACAAAGCCAAAAAACCGCCGCGGTCGAAGGTTACAGCAACGTGATGCCACTCATCTACAGCGTAGGCAAGAGGAGAAAGCACCTCGTTGTTGGAGGCACCATCATCAATCGCTGCGCCCAGCTTGTAAGTTTCATCCAGGAACACCTTAAATCCCGGCGTACCGTCCCCCCCTTTTTGCAGGATGACCTGTTCAGAATCGCTTGTACCGGCTCTGAACCAGGCGACAGCGGTGAAATTACCGTCGTCAAAATTGAGGTTGGTCGCATCCGGAACAGACACGTAGCTGTTTGTGCCGTCTAGTTCCAGCCAATAGCAACCCCCTGCGGGGCTTTCCGCCGGGGCTTGCGCGGAAGCCGAAACGGCGAGGAAAATCAGGGAAATGATGCCCGTGATGGTACGGGAGAAGAGAGTAGCATTAGCGTTCATAGTTGCCAACTTGTTAGTAGTGACGGCAGGCGCTTGCCGAAGGCTTTGGTAATTGCTTTTATTCATGGGACAATTTATCATAGCAGAATTAAGCAGCATATTAATCGTACAAAAAATGGTCTTTCAAAAAAGCAGCAGAAACCGGAAAAACGGCTGGCGCATGGAGATCGTGTCTGTGTGGATTGAAGCTGGATGGTATAGTACAAATTGAGGATTTGCACACCGAAGAATTGGGGATTACCTTGGGGATATCGAAAAGTACAGTTGCGCTCAGGGACATAAATTCCGGTTTTTCGTAGTGTTTCCCCAAATACCTATACCTTCACAGGAGCAGCCGGTGTCGGAATTCGCGTTTTTGGGAATAAAGGGCAAATATATACAACTGCCCTTCAAAATACAAAATTTTGATTCTAAATTATTCCCTGAATGGCAGCGGATTGATTACCGAAGAGTGTGCTTCTAAGGAGTGAACTGCGAGACAATCTCCTCGCAGGCTTCATCGAGCATGTCGTACACCTCCTGAAAACCGTACTCGTCGAAGTAGGGGTCAGGCACGCTGAGGTGCTTCCCCGGATGCGGGAAATTCATGATGAGGTGCACATGGTCATGGCGTTTTCCGTGTTGCTTTGCCAATGCGGTGACGTTATCGAAGTTGGACTTGTCCATGGTCAGGATGAGGTCAAACTGCTCAAAATCTGTAGATTGAATCTGTCGCGCCCGTTGTCCGGAAATGTCAATACCGTATTTTCCGGCTATGCGAATGGAACGCGGGTCGGGTTGTTCTCCGGCATGCCAATTCCCGGTACCGGCAGAATCCACCGCCCAGGGGAGTCCTTTTTGCCTGATTTTTTCTTGTAAAATGCCTTCACCCAGCGGCGAGCGACAGATATTTCCCAAACATACCATTAATATTTTCATAGCGAATACAAGGATTTCCCGGAATGCAGCGATATTTGCAGCCCCGTGTATGAAAATTGATAAAAACAAAGAAATAAAAAGGTTGTTGACCGCTGTTTCGAATTGTACGGTCAGAAATGTAAATGTTAACCTGACATGAAAATCGTAATTGCCGGCGCAGGCGATGTGGGGTTCCACCTTGCGGAACTGCTGGCGCATGAGGACAAGGACATTGTACTCATTGACATGAACCAGGATGTGCTGGATTATGCCTCTACCCACCTGGATGTGCTCACCATCAAAGGGGATTCATCCTCCCTAAACATCCTAAATCACGCCAGCGTAGCTCGCGCCAATCTCTTTCTTGCCGTCACTACCTCCGAAAAGACCAACCTAGTCTCTGCTATTTTAGCCAAAAAGCTTGGCGTCCGTCAAACCATTGCCAGGGTTAACAGCCCGGAATACCTCTCAGACGATAATCGGGAAATGTTCCGCCAACTCGGCATTGACACTCTGATTTCCCCTCAGGAGCTTGCCGCAGCCGAGATTGCCCGCTTGGTCAAGCAGTGCTCCTTCACGGATATTTTCGAGTTTGAAAATGGCAAAATTGCACTGGCAGGCATCACCCTTGGAGATGAATCACAGTTAAATAACGTCAGACTGAGTGATTTCAACCAATTTTATCAGGACGATAACATCCGGCCTATGGCCATCCTCCGAGGGCATCAGACCATCATCCCACGAGGAGAAACCCTGCTGCGTAAAGGAGACCACGTCTATTTCATCACCAAAAAAGCCAATATTGACGACCTCAACGACCTCGCCGGAAAGCAAAAGAAAGTACTCAAAAACGTCATGATCATCGGCGGCACACCGCTCGCAATGGCCACCGCCAAACGACTCGAACAAACCTACAACATTACGCTCATTGAAAAAGACAAAGATGTGTGCAAAGTACTGGCGGAGGAACTTAGAAATACCCTCATCATCCACGGGGATGCAAGCAATATCAACCTGCTGGAAGAAGAAGGCCTGCATCGCATGGATGCTTTCATCGCGCTGACGCCCAACTCAGAAACCAATATTATCGCCAGTCTCACCGCGAAAAATGCCGGTGTTTACAAGACTATTGCACAAGTGGAAAATAAGGAATACACCCATATTTCCCAAAATATCGGTGTGGACACCCTGATCAATAAAAAACTGATTGCCGCCAACAACATCTTCCGCTTCGTCAGAAAAGGTACCATTGAAGCCATCACCAGCTTACACGGCGTCGAAGCGGAAGTCATTGAATTCGTGGTCACCAAATCCAACCAACTTACCAAAAGCAGTCTGCGCAAACTACCCTTCCCGTCCACCGCACACATCGGCGGAGTTATCCGCGGCGAAAATGTCTTTATTCCCAATGGAGATTTCTGCCTCGAAGTGGATGACAAGGTCATCGTCTTTGCCATGCCGGAAGCCATTGCCAAAGTGGAACAGCTGTTCCGATAACCACCGGCAATGTCATGATTAACTTCCGACCTGTCATAAGATTTACCGGCATACTGCTCGTCATCCTGGGCGCTTTCATGCTTCTTACCCTTCCGGTATCTCTGTTTTATGGCGGCTCCGATTTTGCCCCTATTTTTTGGTCGGCCATTGCCTGTATTGCGCCCGGCCTTCCCATGTGGTTGTTTATCAAAGCCCGCGCAGGCTCCCATATCGGCAAACGGGAAGGATACCTCATCGTGGCCATAGGTTGGCTGGCCATGGCATTTTTCGGTATGTTGCCTTTCCTTTTCAGCGGAGTGATGCCGCACTGGCACGATGCTTTTTTTGAAACTGCATCCGGCATTACCACCACAGGCGCCAGCGTATTGAGCGACGTGGAGGCCCTTCCAAAGGGCATACTGTTCTGGAGAAGCCTGACTCAATGGATTGGCGGCATGGGCATTATCGTACTCACCGTGGCGCTCATGCCCCTTTTGGGGATTGGCGGTATCGAGCTCTTCGTAGCAGAATCTCCCGGCCCTACCTCCGACAAAGTACACCCGCGTATCCGTGAAACTGCCAAACGTCTGTGGCTCATCTATGTAGGGCTTACCATAGCCCTTATCGCAATCCTCAAGCTGGGTGGGATGACCCTCTTCGATGCGGCCAATCATGGCTTTACCACCATGGCCACCGGGGGCTTTTCTACCCGCAATTCGAGCATCGCGCATTATCAAAGCCCTTTCATCGAATATGCGATTTCGATATTCATGATTATCGCAGGTGCCAACTTCAGCATACACTACTACCTGCTGAAAAGAAAGCTGGACATGGTAAGAAAAAACGAGGAGTTCAAATTTTACCTGTTTATCATGGTCTTCATCACGCTGGTAATTACCCTGGGATTACTTGTGGGTGGCGCCCATGACCCTGAAAAAGCTTTCCGTGAAAGTCTGTTTCAAACCGCATCCATCATTACTACAACCGGTTTTTTCTCTGCCAATTATGAGCAATGGGGCACCGGACTTGGCATGGTACTCTTCCTTTGTCTTTTCCTGGGTGGCTCCGCCGGCTCCACGGCAGGAGGGATAAAAATCATCAGACATGTGGTTTTCATCAAAAACAGCTTCCTGGAATTCAAGCGACTCCTCCATCCCCGCGCCATCGTGCCCCTGAAAATCAGCGGGGAAGTGGTGGCACCGCGGATTATGACCCACATCATTATTTTTCTATTGTTGTATCTGCTCCTCACTT
>CAYTNI010000021.1:0-18667 GCA_964439115.1 uncultured Saprospiraceae bacterium | reverse complement strand
CTACCGATAATCTGACCTTTCAACTCATCGGAGTCCAGGTTAAAGACAGACACCGTATTCTCAATGGTGTATTCGGCGCACATCCTTTGGATGGTCTGGATGACGATTTTTTTAGCTTCTTTGTTGGCATTAGATTTGGCCTCCTCAATGGATGCCTTAACGATAGACATGGCCTCCGTTTCTGATTTGGCCCTTACGGCCTCCAGGAGTTGTTCTTTGGCCTCTACCTCTGACATTCGGGCGATATTCTCCAATTCCTTGATGCGGATTTCATTAGCCGCGTCCAGTTCCTCTTTCCGTTTAGCCACAATTTTGAGTTGCTTCTCCAGGCTTTCGCGGACATTACCGAGTTCGACATCTTTAGCTTCCAGTTCTGCCTTTTGGCTTTCGAGTTGGTCAATGCGCTCCTGGAACTTGTCTTGTTTAACTTTAAGTTCGGCTTCCTGGGCTTTGACCTCCAGCTCGCGTTCTTTCATTTCGGCGACGTGAGCATTTTTCTCCTTGTCGAATTCCGAACGCATTTTGGAGTATCGCTCCTGTGCTTCCTGAATTTTGCGCTGTTTGGTGCGTTCGTTGTTGATTTCGGCCTGCGACATAATCTTCTCGGCCTTCGTTTCGGCTTCGGACACCATGCGTTTGGCAGAAAGCTTGGCCTCTTCAAGCTCGCGCTCGGCGACAGCGACAATCTCATCTTTCCGTTGTTGTGAAGCCCTGCTTTGCTGCATTCGCACCAGAAAGAAGCTGGCCACACCGCCGGCTACCAATCCTGTTATCAATCCTATTATTGGATCCATCTGCTTTGATATTAAATTGATTCAAAAAAATATATGGACACACCGCCTTTGCGGTGTAATCTCCTGTTTGTTGTTGTGCCATCCGGAAACCTGGAGGATGGCGCATGAAAACCTACTTCCGGCAGGCGGCCAGAAGCTGGTCTAGCAGAAGTTCCATGTCAGAAAGCGTGGAGTCGAGTCCGGGATTTTGCACTAATTCTCGGGAAGATTTGTAGAGATCAACAGCATAGGTCAGTAGCGCCATGGCCACACAGTCCTGCATGTCTTTATGCGCGTAGCTGAGTTGAAAGTGGTTTACCTTTTCGTTGACCTCTTTCACGATTCTGCGAATGACAAGCTCATCGGAAGCGCTGATTTTCAGAGGGTAGGGCCTTCCGGCTACATGAACGGTAATACCTTTGATGTGTTCCCCCTGTTCCATGTCGTTTAGTTGTTGCGCAGCCAATCTATACACTCATCAATTTCGGCAATATATTGCTCAATCTTCTCCCTGAGCTCGTGCGCCGGCTCCGGTTGTCGGGAATCCACCCCTTTCGCCACCTGACTTTCCCCTCCTGTCTGATGCATATGCACCTCTTCCAGCTCAGCCAAAGCATGCTCCAGCCGCCCTTTGAGGTCTTCATTCCTGGCCTTCAAAGCGCGGTTTTCCTGGAGGAGTTGTTGCATTTGTTCTGAAACCTCGTGCAACTTATCAGCCAATTCGCGTACCCTGTCGGATAGTGTCATGTGCGTTGAAAACGCATCTTTTAAGGGATGCGTCTGTATTTTACTGAAAAATTAACGCCGAATCAAGGCTCCAAGTTTTGTTTCGTAATCACGAATCAATTGATCCATAATTTTTTCGACGTCTTTATCCTGCAATGTTCGAGCCTGATCTTCAAAAATAAAGCTCACTGCACAAGACTTTTTCCCCTCACCAACTGCCGTTTCATGCTCGTACACGTCAAATAAATTGACCTCCTTCAGCAAGCCTTTGCCTGCCTTTCCTGCAATCGCGGCAATATCCGAAAATTTTGTCGTAGTTTCAACAATCAATGCCAAATCTCTTCTCACCGAGGGAAATTTGCTCACTTCGCGATATGCAATTTTTTGTTTGCCGGCAGCACCCATCAAGGCGTCCCAGTGCAAATCGGCATAAAACACCTCGCCTTTTATATCCATTGCCTTACTCAGCGATGAGGATACCTTGCCGAGCTCTGCCAGTATGCGCTCGCCACGGTGGTATCTTATGCCGTAAGCAAAGGCCGGATGATCAATTACTGACTCCTGGCAGTTCCCGGCGCCTAGTCGGGCCAGAATTTGAGTGCAATATCCCTTTAACGTATAAAAATCAGCCGCTCGTGCATCTTTTTCCAACCAGGTTTCAGCATGCTTTGTACCGGTGAGCAACAGAGTAAGATGCGCCTGCTCATCAATGGCTTCGCCTTTGCGGCGATACGTCTTACCAAACTCAAACAACTTAAGGTCGTTTTGCTGCCGGTTCTGGTTGTGTCGAGCCACTTCGAGAGCACTCATCACCATTGTCGGCCGCATGATATCCAGGTTGCTACGGGAAGTGTTTTGAATATATACCAGCGCATCATCCTCCACGTGAGGCCACAGCTCCCGATAATATCGAGATTCGGAAAGTGACAAGGCCATCATTTCGTGAAAGCCTGCAGCACTTAGAAAATCTCCAACAGCATTGCGCAGCGCATGCCCGTCAGGCTTTGGCGCTTCTACCGCCGAAGTGCGTATCTGCGCAGGAATTGGCACTTTATTGTAGCCGTAAATACGTAGAATCTCTTCAATGACATCTGCTTCACGAAGCACCTCGGCCTTGCTGGTAGGCACCGTCACTGTAAAGGTTTCATCTGTTTCTGCCAATCGCGGCATATCCAGCGCATCCAGAATTTCAAATAACTCCAGCTTAGGGATATCTGCTCCAATGAGCCGGCTTACATGATTGAAACGCAAGGTCACCTGTTGAGGACTTACCGGCTGAGGATATATATCCACTACCTCAGACGAAACCTGTCCGCCGGCAATTTCACAGATAAGCATGGCTGCACGCTTGAGCGCATACAAGACCGCGTTAGGGTCACTTCCCTTTTCAAAAACCCGCGCAGCATCTGTACGCAGGTTGTGTCGCATACTACTGCGGCGAATATACCGCGCACTGAAATGCGCCGACTCCAGGAAAATATTACAGGTTTTTGCCTTGACTCCGGAGCTGATACCGCCAAACACGCCCCCCATACACATGCCGTGGCCCCGTCCGTCGCAAATCATCAAGTCTTCCGCGCTGAGTTTACGCTCCACTCCGTCGAGTCCGATAAAGGAGGTGCCCTCCTGCAGCGTCCGAACTACGACCTTGCTATCGGTAATGGTGTCGTAGTCAAATGCGTGCAAGGGCTGCCCAATTTCATGCAGCACGAAATTGGTGATATCTACTACATTATTGATGGCTCGAATGCCAATGGACTGCAGGCGTCTTTTCAGCCAATCCGGGGATTCTTCAATGCGCACCCCTGAAATACAAACCCCTGCGTAACGAGGACAGGCCTCTGTGTTCAAAACCTGCACCGATATGGGTAGCGCATGCTGATGCACCTTGAATTCTTCCACGGAGGGTAGCCTCACCACGCCGTCATGGCCGAAATTGATTTTCAGGGCTGCCGCAAGATCCCGAGCTACACCAATATGGTTGGTGGCATCAGACCGGTTGGGCGTCAGGCCAATTTCAAAAATCACATCTTTTTCAACCTGGAAATAGTCGGCAGCAGGCAGACCAACAAGTGTATCTTCTGGCAGGACCATAATGCCGGAATGGTCTGTCCCAATACCCAACTCATCGGAAGCACAAATCATGCCCTCGGAAAGCTCGCCACGAACCTTTGCGGTTTTGAGTACCAATGGAGATTCGCTGCCCGTAGGGTAGAGCGTGGTGCCTGAAGTTGCCACCAGCACTTTCTGCCCGGCGGCCACATTGGGGGCGCCGCAAACTATGCTCAATAATGCCCCTGCGCCAATATCCACCTTTGTAAGGGAAAGCTTATCTGCATTGGGGTGTTTTTCACATGAGGTGATCACGCCGGTGACCACGCCACGCAGCCCGCCGCGAATACTTTCCACCTCTTCCATACCCTCGATTTCGAGGCCAAGTTCGGTGAGCAACTCGCTGATGCGGGAGGGTTCAAGATGAATATCCAAATAGGATTTCAGCCAATTGAGAGAAATTGTCATAACCGTTTTGCATTTCTGATATTTCGCAACCTGACTCCAGAAACAACTCTGGTATCCAGGACGAATATCGCCTGCAAAGAAACGGAAAAATCAGGCCCGCTCCAAGTAGTAATCAGCGTACATTTTTTGCAACTTCTTGCGCGCGAAGAAGATTCTGCTTTTGATAGTGCCCAGCGGGGAGCCGAGTTCTTCGGCAATCTCTTCGTATTTATAGCCTTCATAGGCCATCATAAACGGCTTCCGAAAATCTTCCGGCAGAGAATTGACCATACTCAGCAGCTCAATAAAGGTGATATCCGTCTCCCCTTCGTTTCCGATGCTATTTTCGCCGGAATTGATGTAGTAGTTATTTGGAGTCTGATCAATAATCAGATTTCGCCGGACTCTTTTGCGGTAATTGTTGATAAAGATGTTCCGCATAATGGTTACTGCCCAGGCTTTGAAATTAGTCCCCTGCAAATATTTCTCCGCGTTGGTGATGATTCGCATGGTCGTGTCCTGGTAGAGATCCTCAGCGTCCATTTCATTTCCTGTGAGCTTCAGCGCAAATGCACGAAGCGTTTGGCTAATCTTCTCCAGCTGTTCCGGTATGCTACTATGTGGAATGGTCAAATTTTCAGGAGATGTTTTCACTATTTCGAGTGTCATCTTTGTAACTTTTGTTTACAAAATTACATCAAAATTGAATTCGGCGCAAATATTTTTGTCTATTTAGACAGAATTTCGACAAAAAGCCTGGTTTTTAGACTTATCAATCAGGAAAAACGGCCAAAAATGTTAAAAACCTTAACCAAAATAAACCTTAGGCTCGAATCGATTGTATCTAAATACAAACAGACGCAAAATTACTCATTTTTCAACATCCCTACAACATGACCGTTCCGCAACCATCGTGCACTCAGGAGAACTCGCTGCCGGCCATGTATCTTCCGGGCAACATAAGGGCACTTCGACGAAAACTGAGCTTAAGTCAGGAAGAACTTGCTTCGCTCATTGGCCTCAATCGCGGTAATATTGCCTCGTATGAAAACGGCAGCGCAGAACCCCGCATCAACAACCTCCTCAAACTTTGTCATATTTTTGGCGTCTCCGTAATTGACCTGGCTCAAAGGGACCTCAGCCAGCCCGGGCTTGAAAACGCTTCAGACCATACCGACCGCCCCGATGCCACTCAAAACAAAGAGCTGCTCCGCCAACTTCACGAGCGGGCAGAAGAAATCTCCAAGGTCATACACAGCTTGCATACCTGCTTTCAATTCAAATTGAAATCCATCCCGGAAAACTCCCCCGAACTTCAGGCCATCAGGGTGCATTTTGAACAAATGCGGGAAGCTTCACAGGCGCTAATCACCGACCATCTCGCGCTGCTCGAACACTTGCGCCGGTCAGAATAGTTTTTCTATGCACTTACATACAACAATCTTTATATTTGCGTTTTTATAATCTGAAAAACAGATTAAATGACCCGTTGGTTTCAGATTTTAGGAACGTTTCTCCTCGCCTTCTTTTTTGTCAGTAGCCTGCGGGCTGATGTCAATTTCATTAGCCGGCCTCTCCCCGCAGTACGGGAAATGGCTGCCCGGGAGGGCAAGTTATACTTTGTACATTTTTCCGCCAAGTGGAGCGTGGTCTGTTCCTGGATGGAAAAAAACACCTATGTGGATCGCACACTTTCCGATTATGTAAATCAGCACTACATTGCTGTGAAGCTCGATATTGATGACCCCTACGGTCAAAAATGCCAGCAGGAATTTGAGGTTCACCAAATTCCGGCAATCCTGGTTTTTAATGCCCGCGGCGAGTTGATCGGACGCAAAGAATATTCCGAAGGACCGGAAACGCTTACTGCCTGGTTTCGGCAGCACAGGGAGCAAAATCCTGCTCAAACCCAACTCGAAGATCCAGCAGTCAACGCGCCCGCATATCCGTCTGCCGGAAAATTCGCAGCAGCCAATAATACCACCGGCACCCTTAACCGGCCGGCGCTTAAACCTGAAGTGATGCACTCCAGTCCTCAACCTATCCCTCCCCCCACCACTCCGGTGGGCACCTGGAGCAGCACAGTCATGCCAATCGCAGCAGCCTCCAGCGCTCTGCTGACGGTTCAAACGGGCGTTTTTGGCGATTATTCCAACGCGCTGCAGGAAGTCAGACGGCAGGAAGCCATCCTTAGACAAACCGTAGAGATGGGCACCATGCAACAAGCCAATGGAAGAATGTTGTACCGCATTACCGTGGGTCAATTCCAGCATCGGGAAGAGGCCGAGTTGTTCCTTCAGCACCTCCAGCGAAAGTCCATTCAGGGGTTTATCCGGCCATTGGGCAATTAGTAAATCGCACTACTTTCACGAAAGTTGTTAATTTTGATGCCTTCACAAACCATTTTAACCTAAAATGGTATAAGATAAAAGCCACTATATGACCCGTTTTGGATTATTCACCTTCGCCTTATTCATGTTGGGCTTGACCCTTGCCTTAAAGGCACAAACATCCGGGGATTCCTCGCTGATTCAATTCTCCGGAGTCATTCTCGATGGCAGTACAGAGCAATTATTCCCTATACCATACGCCAATATACTGGTGAAAGATAAAAACAGGGGAACTTACTCCGACTTAAAGGGCTTTTTCTCCGTAGTGGTGCAAAAAGGGGATGTGGTAAGGTTTTCCGCAATCGGTTACAAGGATGTAGAGTTTCTAATCCCTTCGGATTTGAAAGATGACCGCTATTCATTGGTTCAACTCATGTCCCAAGACACGATAAACCTACCTGAAACCGTCGTATTCCCATGGCCCAGCCGGGAGCATTTCAAGCAGGAATTTTTAGCCATGGACGTAACCCCCGAATTGCAGGAAAGGGCCGCTGCGAATATGGCTAACGAGGCTTTGCGGCGAATGCGCAACGACGTTCCGCGAGATCCCGCCGAGACAGCAGGTTACTACTTGCGGCAGCAATCCAATCAATACTACAGCATTGGGCAGGCTCCGCCCATGAATATCTTCAATGCGGCGGCTTGGAAAAGGTTTTTCGATGCCTGGAAAAGAGGTGATTTCAAACGCAAGCAGAACGACTAAGACCGTTTACGACTCAAAACCGAATGCTTTTCGAATGTCATCTACCATATCTAGCTTTTCCCAGGTGAAAGTTTCTACCTCCAAGACCTTGCGCTCTCCGGCCGCATTGAAAAACGTCACCGTCTTCTTCTCCGGACTGCGCCCCATGTGCCCGTAAGCTGCCGTCTCCCCGTAAATTGGCGTGCGCAACTTCAGGCGCTTCTCTATAGCATACGGGCGCATATCGAAAAGTGCTGAAATCTTATCCGCAATTTCGCCGTCAGTGAGGCTAACTTTTGCCGACCCGTAAGTCTGTACATAAATATTGGTAGGTTTAGCTACACCAATGGCATAGGAAACCTGTACCAGTACTTCATCACAAACGCCTGCCGCTACGAGATTTTTGGCGATATGACGGGTAGCATAAGCCGCCGAGCGATCCACTTTAGATGGGTCTTTGCCGGAAAAAGCACCTCCGCCGTGGGCGCCTTTGCCACCATAGGTGTCCACGATTATCTTTCGGCCGGTAAGTCCGGTATCCCCGTGAGGGCCGCCGATAACGAACTTGCCCGTAGGGTTGACATGGTAGGTGATATTGTCGTTGAATAGTTTTTGAATGCGCGGATTCAATTTTTCCTTGACTCTTGGGATAACAATCTGGATGACATCTTCCCGAATTTTGGCCAACATGGCCTCATCAGAGTCAAACTCGCCGTGCTGAGTAGAAACGACAATGGTATCGATGCGCGAGGGCTGGTGATCATCTCCATATTCAATGGTTACCTGCGATTTGGCATCAGGGCGGAGATAAGGCATTAATTTCCCCTCATGGCGAATAGCAGCCAACTCCTTGAGAATGCGGTGGGCGAGGTCTAGTGCCAGCGGCATGTAATTGTCTGTCTCATTGGTTGCATACCCAAACATCATACCTTGGTCGCCTGCCCCCTGATCTTCAGGATTTTCGCGATCAACACCGCGGGCAATATCAGAAGATTGCTCGTGAATGGCAGAAAATATACCGCAGGAATTGGCATCAAACATATATTCAGAACGGGTATATCCTATTCGACGGATGACGTCCCTGGCAATATGCTGAACGTCCAGATATACATTAGAACGAACCTCTCCCGCCAATACAACCTGACCGGTAGTAACCAAGGTTTCCGCGGCTACTTTAGAGTGCGGATCAAAGGCCATGAAATGATCTACCAGGGCGTCGGAAATCTGATCGGCAATTTTATCAGGATGTCCTTCAGAAACAGATTCGGATGTAAACAAATAAGGCATAGTGGATATAAATTTTAGACGTGGAATTTAAAGGTCGGCAAATTTAGGGCATTCCCCTTAAAAGAAACGAGTTTTTCGGAAATAAACAAAAAAGTCCGGTAGAAGTTATACTCCCAAAATCTTATCACCTTGAATACTTTCTGCATCATAGGCGCTTCTTCGGGTATCGGCGCGCAACTCACTCGCCAGCTTCTTGCTGCCGGCCATCGCGTGTTGGGCACCTGGAAGTCCCGGGAACCTTCTTTCCAACACCCACAACTCGAGTGGCATCCACTGAACATGCTGGACGAGCATCCTGATTTGAGTTTTCTGCCCGACACCATTCACGGATTGGCATACTGTCCGGGCAGCATTAGCCTCAAGCCCTTTGCGCGCATCAAACCGGAGGATTTTGCAAAAGATTACCAGCTTCAGGTTCTAGGAGCTGTAAAAGTACTGCAGGCCGCTCTGCCGGCGCTTAAAAATGCAGAACAGGCATCCGTGGTTTTATTTTCTACGGTGGCCGTTCAGTCGGGGTTCAATTTTCACACGCTGGTATCCTCCTCTAAGGGCGCTATCGAAGGCCTGACCCGCGCATTAGCGGCTGAACTTGCCCCGAAAGTAAGGGTGAACGCCATTGCGCCTTCCATCACCGATACCCCTCTCGCGTCTTCCTTGCTAAGCACCGAAGAAAAACGACAAGCCAATGCACAGCGCCACCCCCTGCGGAAAGTTGGCACTCCGGAGGATATTGCAAATCTTGCCGAGTTTCTACTCTCCCCTAAATCAGGATGGATTACCGGTCAAATCATACACGCCGACGGAGGCATGTCAAGCTTAAAGGTGTGATGCCATGAAATCCAGCCCCAAAAAGAGCGACCTTCCCCAAAAGACCTGTGCCGTTTGTGGCCGTCCCTTCAGTTGGCGCAAAAAATGGGAAAAAGTCTGGCATGAAGTACGTTATTGTAGTGAGCGTTGCCGCCGGGAAAGCAAACTAAAGCGGTAACTTTGTGCCCTAAACAGCTCTGACCAATTATGATTACAGGTATCATCGGCGCCGGTGCGATGGGCAGTGGTATCGCCCAGGTAGCGGCTACAGCCGGAAACACCGTTTATTTGTACGATACAAATCCCGAAGCCCTGGAAAAAGCGATGGCTCGGCTAAAGCAAACCCTGGCGCAACTGGAAACCAAGGGCAAACTTGCCAAAGGACAAGGAGATGTTATCCTCGGACGCATTCAGCCGGCAAACAACCTCTTTACCCTTCACCAGGCGGATTTAGTTATTGAAGCTATTGTGGAACTTCAGGAGGCCAAGCAAGCTCTGTTTCGCGAACTGGAGGAAATCACCCGTCCGGACTGCCTGTTGGCAACCAACACCTCCTCCTTGTCCGTAACCGCCATCGCCGGTGGTTGCGCGCATCCCGGCAGGGTACTTGGGCTGCATTTTTTCAACCCGGCACCACTGATGCAACTCGTAGAGGTTGTATCTGCCTTGCAAACTACAAATGAGGTGACTGAAAAGAGCCGTCAGATGATGGCTGCATGGGGTAAAAAAACCGTTTCTGTCAAGGATACGCCCGGGTTCATCGTCAACCGGATTGCACGTCCTTTTTATGGCGAAGCCCTGCGCATCCTTGAAGAAGGGATAGCTGATACGGCTACCATTGACCATGCCATGACTAGTGTTGCCGGTTTCCGCATGGGGCCTTTTGCCTTGATGGATTTAATAGGTCACGACGTGAATTACACCGTTACCGACACCGTTTTTCGAGCATTTTTCCAGGATCCACGCTACAAACCCTCCTTCACCCAAAAACGCCTGGTAGAGGCTGGGTATCTGGGTCGAAAATCCGGTAAAGGGTTTTACGACTACGGCTTGGACGTCGCACCTCCCATGCCAGTCGAAGACTTCGCCCTACTTAACCTTATCGCTGACCGTATTGTGGTCATGCTGATTAATGAAGCGGCAGATGCGCTATTTTGGGGTGTCGCCTCACGCGACGATATCGACCTGGCCATGACCCTTGGAGTAAATTATCCACGAGGACTACTGCAATGGGCAGATGAAAAAGGCATTGCTGCTTGCACAGAGGCAATGGACGCTCTATACGACACCTACCGCGAAGACCGCTACCGCTGCAGCCCCCTGCTAAGGCGCATGGAGAGGGAGCGGCTTTCTTTCTACTGATAAAAGTCGGCTATCACCAGCCTATCCGACTACTGCAATGGTGCCGGCAACTGCTTTTTGCCAGCCTTTTTTGAGCGCTTCCCGCTGACTTGGCAGCAATTCAGGGGAAAAATGCCGGTCTGCCGTCCATTGACCTGCAAGATCCTGAATATCTGTCCAGTATCCGGTGGCGAGGCCGGCCAGATAAGCTGCACCCAAGGCTGTGGTTTCAGTGGTTTGAGGGCGCACTACGGCACAACCGAGCATATCGCTTTGAAATTGCATCAGAAAATTGTTGATGGTGGCTCCGCCATCCACGCGAAGTTCTGCGATTTGAAGGTTGGCATCTGCTTCCATGGCTTCAAGGACATCCATAGTTTGGTAGGCAATACTCTCGAGTGCAGCACGGGCAATATGAGCCTGGGTAGTGCCCCGGGAAATCCCCGTAATGGCGCCCCGCGCCTGTGCATTCCAATAAGGAGCGCCAAGTCCGGCAAAAGCGGGTACCATATAGACACCATCGGTGGAGGTCACCTGCTGCGCGAGCGCCTCAACTTCAGCAGAAGAACGAATAATCTGTAATCCGTCGCGCAGCCATTGCACGACAGCTCCGGCAATGAAGACACTACCTTCCAGCGCATAATGTGTAACGCCCCGAATTTGCCAGGCGACGGTGGTGAGCAGGGAATTGTGGCTTTGTACGGCCTGTTCTCCTGTATTCATGAGCATAAAACATCCTGTGCCGTAAGTGTTTTTGACCATTCCCGGCGAAACGCACAATTGCCCAAACAGCGCCGCCTGTTGGTCGCCGGCAATACCGGCAATAGGAATATTAGAGGCTGTGAGTACATTTTGGGTATATCCATACACTTCACTGCTGCTGCGAACTGTCGGGAGGATATTCGCAGGCACTCCAAAGATATGAAGGAGTTCTTCATCCCATTGGAGGGAATGGATATTAAAGAGCATGGTTCTGGAAGCATTGCTTACATCTGTAGCATGAACCTTTCCATTGGTGAGTTTCCACAACAACCAAGTATCTATAGTGCCGAAGCAAAGCTCGCCTCTTTGTGCGAGTTCCATAGCTTCGGGTACGTGTTCCAGCATCCATCGCGCCTTGGTAGCACTAAAGTAGGCGTCAATGATGAGTCCGGTTTTTTGTTGAATGAGTTGACTTTTACCTTCTTCCTTGAGTTGTTGGCAGAAATCAGCGGTGCGGCGATCCTGCCAGACTATAGCGCGGTGCAGCGGCTGCCCTGTTGTTTTATTCCACAACACGGTTGTTTCCCGTTGGTTGGTAATTCCGATGGCGGCAATTTGATGTACTCCGAGCCCGGCTTTAGTGAGCGCCTCGGCGGCCACACCTATCTGAGTACTCCAAATCTCGTTGGCATCGTGTTCTACCCATCCGGATTGAGGGAAATACTGTGTAAATTCTTTCTGTGCGACAGATATAACGGCGCCCTGCCGGTTAAAAATAATGGCTCGGCTGGAGGTCGTTCCCTGGTCGAGCGCAAGAATAAACTGTTCCATGTGTTTATAAATTGGCGGGAAAGATAGAAAAAAGAAAATATTGTCAAGTGGGGAATTCTTGAAACGATACCATCGCATTGATGTAAACTTCGGAGAAGAATACCGGCACATCGCACGGAGTGCCAATCCTACACCACTGCTTTTGAAACCTTTTGGTGTAAAAACGCTTCATTTTCAGGCAACTTTTGCAAGAATTTAACACCTTTTTTCAGAACATAGGCCGACCCCTTACGTTTCTAGCTTGTTTTTACGGCCAAAGGCCTTGATCCTGGGTGGTCAACACCCTTAAAATCAGCTCTGTGATGTCCCCAACCTTACAATTTTTTATTTGCTGCCTGCTGTGGAGTGGCGCCCTCTCTGCTCAGTCTCGGTACACGGTAAGTGGTGAAGTACGCGATGCCGCCAATGGCGAAACACTCATCGGCGCATCCGTCAGTGTGAAAGCACTGGGGATTGGAGCTACCACCAATGAGTACGGCTTTTACTCCCTTACCCTACCGGTTGCGAACGACTCCATATTGCTGGAATTCAGCTATGTGGGGTATCAAACGGAGTACCGAACCGTACTGTTGCAGGGAGCGCTGAATCTGAACGTTGAGCTCAGCTCCGGGGTGGAAATAGAAGAGGTAGTGGTGAAAGCCAACTCTTTCCAGGAGAAGATTCGCTCTACGGAGATGAGTGTGGAAGTTATTAACATCCAAAAAGTGAAGCAACTACCGGTCCTTCTTGGGGAAAGCGATATTCTTAAAGCGCTTCAATTAAAACCGGGTATTCCCTCCGGCTCTGAAGGCACTACGGGATTGTTCGTGCGCGGCGGGGGTGCTGATCAGAACCTCATTCTGTTGGACGAGGCTGTAGTGTATAACGCCAATCACTTATTTGGCTTTTTCAGCACGTTTAACTCCGATGCCGTAAAGGATTTAAAGTTGTACAAAGGCGGGTTTCCCGCACCATACGGAGGCCGATTATCCTCGGTCATTGATGTAAAACTCAAGGAGGGCAATGCCAAAAAATGGGGTGCTACAGGCGGCTTGGGCCTACTAGCATCCCGGCTCACCGTGGAGGGCCCCTTGAAAAAGGACAAATCCTCCATCATGGTGTCGGGTCGGCGCACGTATTTTGACCTTTTCACCAGAGGTATCAACCAGGCGAATTCTGATAATCCCGGATTCAGCCCCATTCCCGATTATTATTTCTACGACCTCAACACCAAGATGAATTTCGATTTAGGCGAAAAAGACCACCTTTATCTGAGCGGCTATTTCGGGCGAGATGTATTTGGTTTTGATGGCGATTTTTTTGATTTCAACTTCGACTGGGGCAATGCCACCGGCACAGCGCGCTGGAATCACGTGTTTAACCCCCGATTATTCGCCAATACTACATTTACCTATTCCGATTATCAATACAATATCAGCAACCGACTCACCGGATTTACATTTGACCTCGGGAGCCGCATCCGGGATGTCACGCTTAAAAGTGACCTGTTTTATTCCATCAGCCCTACCCACAACCTGCGCTTTGGCGGAATGATTACCACACATCGCTTCACGGTGGGAAGACTCAAAGCCGCCAATCGCGACGGATCCATTTCTTTTTCATCCGGACAGGACTTCGACGGGGTTGAAGGCGGCCTCTATATCGCTGACGAATTCGATCTGAGTGAAAAAACCAAAGTCAATGCCGGCCTTCGCCTGAGCGGGTTCACCAATGGAGAACGCTACTACGGCAATCTGGAACCCCGGTTATCCATGAGGCATCTTATCAATGAGCGCCTTACCGCAAAGGCCAGCTATGCCCGGATGGTTCAATACCTCCACCTGGTGGCCAATGCCGGGGTTTCCCTGCCCACTGATATCTGGTATCCCTCCACCACCCGGGTGCCGCCACAGCGATCTGACCAGGTAGCTGCAGGCCTCTCCTGGCTCATGACCAAAGACCTGCTAATCAACGTTGAAGGTTATTATAAATACCTCGCTAACCAAATTGAATTTGTAGATGGCGCCCGCCTTTTTGCCAATGACAACCTCGAAGATGAATTCGCACTTGGACGAGGCGATGCGTACGGCTTCGAATTCAGCATAGAGAAAGAAGCCGGCAAATTCAATGGCTGGATCGGCTACACTTTGGCATGGGCTCGCCGCGGAGATTTTACGACACTCAATCCCGACAGGCCTTTCGCTCAGGAAGGCTTCTTCCGGCCGGTGTACGACCGCCGTCATGATATTTCCGTAGTGTTGTTTTACGAAGTAAGTCCAAGAGTATCGCTCACCGCCACCTGGGTTTATGGCTCCGGCGACCTTCGATGGCTACCTGCTGGCCGATTCACCTTCCAGGATGTGCCCGGCGCTGCGCTTCAAGCCGTTGTACCCGACTACCTCGATCGCAACACTTTCCGCTTGCCCTCCTACCAACGCCTTGACCTCGGGCTGATATGGCGCTTTACCCCCCGCTGGGGTGAAAGCGACCTGACTTTCAACATCGTCAACGCTTACGACCGCCGAAATACCTTCTTCATCTTTTTGGAACCTGAATTCCGGCAGGTTACCGACGAGTTCGGAAATTCCTTTGAAATACCGGAGCGAATCGCTGCGCGGCAGGTTTCGCTATTCCCCATACTTCCTTCTATCACCTACAATTTCAAATTCTGATGCGCAACTTTTTATTTTCAGCATTAAATCCCTTCCTGCTCCCGGCTTTACTGGGCTTCAGCCTGATTTCCTGCAATTTGGAAAAGGAAATTGCCATTGAGTTGCCGCCGTACCAGTCTCGGCTTTCACTGGAGTGTTACCTGGAGGCAGGCGGGCCTTTTGCTTTATCCTTAACCAAAACAGCCCCCTATTTTGAGGCCTTTCCAACACTTAACGACCAATTTCTTGAAAACATCCTGGAAGACAGCGCTACAGTGGTTATTCGACATAAAGGCGTGGCCTATCCTTTGCAGAATACTATTTTTTTCAACCCTTTCACCGGAAAGCTCTACAACTACGTCTCCCTGACGCCCGTGCCGGAAGATTACACCAGTGATTTTGAACTGGAGATTACCACCAAAAGTGGAGAAACCATTACGGCTAAAACCAGACTCTTACCTAAGGTCACCATTGACAGCGTTGTGGTGCAGTTTGCAGAAAACGACACCCTGGCAAGGGTGCTGACCTACTTCAACGACGACCCATCCACAGACAACTACTACCGCCGGATGTTCCATGCCGGCAGCCTCGACTCCATCCCATTGCAGGATTTTACCACCGACGACCGCTTTGTGGATAATGGTCGCTTTGTATTTGGTACCAATTATGAATTTGCCGAAGGTGACACCGTAATCAATACGCTCTATCACATTGAAAAAGCATATTTTGATTATTTTGAGAGTGTGCAAACGGCTTTTTTCTCCAATGGCAATCCTTTTGGGCAGCCCAGCCCGATCAATTCCAATCTCAGTGGCACGGCCAACGCCATTGGGGTGTTCACCGGTTTGACTTACGACAGGGTTTTCACCATCATCCGACGTTGAGGCAAGACCTTACCAATCGGGAAGTACGCATTTTTTTATTACCTTTGTGGTAAATAGCCGCTATGAAGTACCTGTTCACTATCGGGTTAATTTATTTGGCTTACCGCTATTTCTTTGCCCGGCCAGCCATATCGGAAGGTTTTGCCCGGCGGGAGCCGCCACGTCCGGAGCCCCCAAAGCAAAAGCCCCAAAAAGCAGAGGGTGAATATATTGACTACGAAGAGGTTGAATAATGAAAGAAGAAACTGCCGCGCCGGCAAATGAAATCAAGATCGGTGATTTGGTTTTGTACAAAAATAACCAGCTCATTGCGTTCAACAAGCCGCTGATGTGGCCCGTTCAGCCGGATAAAACCGGCGACAAATCCCTCCTGGAGCTGGCCGAGATGTACTGTCATAGCAAATTATACCTGGTACATCGCATTGACCGCCCAGCTGGAGGCGTGGTGCTCTTTGCCAAAAATACCACTGCGCTGACAGCCCTTCACGAGCAGTTCAGGCTACGGGAAATCAAAAAGGTTTATTTGGCCGTCGTGCAGCAGGCTCCTCCCGAACCGGAAGGCGAACTTTACCATTACCTGTTGAAAAACGGCCGCACCAACCGCACATCTATTGTTACTGCCGATACCCCAGAAGCACAACTTTCGCACTTGCGCTACCGAGTCATCGGACACAGCGAGCGCTACCATCTGCTTGAAGTTCATCTGGTAACCGGGCGGCATCATCAGATCCGGGCACAGTTGGCTGCCATAGGCTGTCCCATCAAAGGAGATGTCAAGTATGGCTTCCGACGGAGCAATCCAGGAGGAGGAATTCATCTGCACGCCTGGAAGCTGGGCTTCCGACATCCTGTTTCCGGAGAGCAGGTAGAAATAGAAGCCCCATTGCCGTCAGATCCGGTTTG
The DNA here is from genome assembly GCA_964439115.1 of uncultured Saprospiraceae bacterium. Taxonomy (GTDB): domain Bacteria; phylum Bacteroidota; class Bacteroidia; order Chitinophagales; family Saprospiraceae; genus UBA2329. The sequence continues at coordinate 2,212 of CAYTNI010000021.1, read as the reverse complement.
GGATGCATTCAAAGCAGTACTCTGATGGAGCTTATCTTGAAATATTTTCCAGACCTGAACGAGGTGCAGCGCGCGCGCTTCGCTCAGTTGCTGCCGCTCTACAAGGAATGGAATGAAAAAATCAATGTCATTTCCCGAAAGGATATTGACGCCCTCTACGAACGACACGTACTCCACGCCCTGGCCATTGCCCGGGTAGTGCGTTTCTTGCCGGGCGCCTCCATTCTCGACCTCGGCACGGGCGGCGGCATCCCGGGAATACCCCTGGCCATCCTTCTCCCGGAAACGAATTTTCTTCTGGTGGATGGAGTTGGTAAGAAAATACACGTGGTAGAAGAAATTGTACAAGCCCTGGAGCTCCATAACGTAAGAGCCATGCAGGCACGGGCGGAAACGCTAGGGGAGAAATTTGACTTTGTCATTACAAGAGGCGTGGCACCATTAGACAAACTCCTGCTCTGGAGTCGCCCCTTGCTCAAACGCAAACATCAGCACCCTATTCCGAATGGCCTCTTAGCCTTAAAAGGCGGAGATTTGCAAGCAGAGTTGGACTTGCTCCACCGCAACGAATATGTGGAAATTCAGCCCATTGCCGAATTTTTTGAGGAGCCGTTCTTTAAAGAAAAGGTTGTGGTTTACCTTCAAGGCTGAACATCGTTAGTGCGTTTGCTCAAAAAATTGGGGCATTGCTTTTTTATAGGTACCACGTATCGTACCTTTGAGGGTAATAAAAATTTACTGCTATGTCGTCATTTGAAATTGCTGGCCGGCTGGTTAAGAAATACGAAACAGAAAATAAAAGTGCGTCCTTTCAAACCCGCGAGTTTGTAATCGAAGTACAGGATGGACAATATCCCGAATACGTCAAGTTTCAATTGACGCAGGATCGCTGTAAAATCATTGATCCCTACCAGGAAGGCGATCAAATCAAGGTGTCCTTCAACTTGCGCGGCAGGCAATGGCAGGACAAATACTTCACCAACCTCAATGCCTGGCGGGTTGAAAGTGCGGACGGCAGCAGCCCGGCGCCTCGGCCTCAGGCACCGGCTGCAAAAAGTCTGGACACCGGCTTCCCTTCTGCTTCCGATGAACCTGCAGGATTGGCCGGGGATGATGATTTGCCGTTCTAGGCTTCGGGTGGAAAAATAATGATTTGACTACAGGTTACCATAAATGTCATCGGAGGCGTTCCCTGATAATAGTATCTATTTTTTCCCAACTATAGATTTGGAATGTTCGGTTGTCAGACATGGCAATGAGCAGGCCTTTGGGAAACAAAGAACCAAAAGCCTTTGAGGAAACCTCTGAACCATCGCTTTCATTGGTAGAAACAGGAATTATGGCAATCCTGTTATGTGGTGATTGTCGGTCAAACACGTGGAATCGATTAGCCTGCTGGTCAGAAACCAAGATAAATCCCGTTGTTGCTCCCGTGGGGTAAATCGAAATACCTTCATGGTCTTCCGCAAAATCTTTATCCGCAAAAACGGCAAGCTCATTATTGCTACTATCCGGATGTGCAAAATACTTTCTCACCCCTACTCCCTCATCCGAGTAATAAATAAATCCGGCTGCATCATCAACGGCAATAGCCTCAATTTCTTTGCCTCCTTTAAACGCCCCAAACTTTCGCACCGGTTTTGCAACTACATAATCTCCAGAACCCTCTAAGAGATATTGCCATAGATACCCTCCATCCGGTCCACTTTTACGGCTTATTACCGCATAAATATCCTTACCCGATTTGTACAATGCGATACCCATCGGAGACTGGATTGAATCGCCCGTAAAAACCGGAATACCTCCGTTATCCACAAAAGTCATATCGGGAAGCCTTAAAATGCGAATGTTATCCCCATTGCGCTGGGTAAACACTGCGATGTCTATCGTATCTCCATTATGTATAAATCCATATTCCACATCAATATTGTTAGGTCGGGGTAGGTTTAGCACACACTTCTCTTTAATGAGCTTTCCTTCAAGGTCAAAGACGTAAACCCCGCCATTATAGTCTCCTTTATCTGTTCCGAGAATCAAACTTTGTTCCGGGTCATCTTCATTAATCCAGATGGCCGGGTCATCCGTATCTACCAAAGTCGGATCCGTTACAAAATCTGGAACCAGCGCATCTTTTTCTCCTTCCGGGGAGTTTGCCGGCCGGGAATTATTGCAGGAAAACAGAAGTGTTATACTCGTAAAAAAAATGAAAATT